>JAOUMY010000001.1:600000-900000 GCA_029881255.1 Gammaproteobacteria bacterium
AAACAATACTAAACGTTGGGTATCCATAGAAGTCCGCTATTACCTATCATCAAAATCAATTCTTTTGGATTTTTTCCGGAACCGGATCAATTCCGCCTTCATGCCAGGGATGACACCGACTTATACGTCTAAAAGCCATCCATCCCCCCCTTAAAATCCCGTATTTCGAGACTGCCTCTTCTGCGTAATGGGAGCACGTTGGATAGTACCGACAGTTGTTACCCAAAAATGGACTAATAAAGTATCGGTAGACCCAAATTACTCGGGAGAATAGGAATCGCAGTAATCGGCTAATTTTTTCCATAGTCTGGTCAGTTCGTTGGACAATTGTTCATTATCTGACAAGCGCAAATCGTGACGGGCAACAAAAATAACGTCCAATGAACAAAACTGCCACTGATTTTTGCGAAAACTTTCTCTCACTACCCGTTTTACTCGATTACGAGACACTGCTTTCGGCAAAGATTTCTTGGAAACCGCCAAACCCAGACGAGAATGAGACTGAGAACCACATGCTACAAATAGAGAGAAAAATCGGGAATGAAATTTTTTTGGCTTTCTGAAAACGTGTTGAAATTCTGCAGATGACAAAAGACGCGCCGAGCGGGGAAATCGTTGATTGTTTCCGTCCACTTCCTTCATAACACCTGCGAGAATTGGGTTACCCGGCACAGCCTGCAAAAAACACAGGATGTGCCTGATATGACTTAGACAGTCAGACGATGTCTACCCTTCGCACGTCTGGCGCTCAGAACACGACGGCCATTTTTAGTTGCCATACGTGCACGAAAACCGTGAGTACGTTTGCGTTTCAAAACGCTAGGTTGAAAAGTTCTTTTCATGTCCCGGGACCACTCGAAATTTAGCGAAAAAGAAAAGGCGCAAAGAGTAGCATAGGTCGTAATTTTGTCAATAAATAATTAGAAAAATCACCCTAAATAAAGCGGTAGCATCTATACCGAGAGGCCGCTAAACTGTTTCGTCTCAAAAAAACCCTTCTGGTAGTAATTAGTGCAAAATAATCTATGGAATCAATGCCTTGAAAGGCTGGCGGGCGAGTTAACCTCGCAACAGTACAATACCTGGATACGCCCCTTGACCGCAGAGGATGGAGACAAGGAGTTAAAATTGTTAGCTCCCAATCGGTTTGTAATGGACTGGGTTTCCAAGCGTTTTCTAGGCAAAATCCAAGAAATTTGTCGGGATCTTAAAAAGGGAACAGAAGTTAGCCTACACATCAGCAGCAATGAAACACAGATAAATAATACAGAAACAGCGACTGAAAAACAGTCCGTTATTGTTGTAAAACCTCGTCCAACGGTCAAGAGGTTTGAAAAGAAAGAAGGCGAGGGTGATAGAACCAGGAGACGCGAAGACGCGCCAAACATCGTGCGTCATGCCACCCTCAACGGTGGATTTACGTTTGCTAATTTCGTCGAGGGAAAATCCAATCAGTTAGCACGGGCCGCATCATTTCAGGTCGCTGAAAATCCTGGGGGTGCTTACAATCCATTGTTCATTTATGGCGGTGTTGGATTAGGGAAAACACATCTAATGCATGCCATAGGCAATCATATACTGGCAAACAATCCCAGAGCGAAGGGAGCATATCTCCATTCGGAGAAATTTGTTCAGGATATGGTTAAGGCCTTACAGCACAACGCAATAAGTCAGTTTAAAAATTATTACCGTTCACTCAACGTACTGTTAATCGATGACATACAATTTTTTGCGGGAAAAGAACGTTCCCAAGAAGAATTCTTTCACACCTTCAACGAACTTCTAGAAGGCCAACAACAAATCGTTTTGACCTGCGATCGCTATCCAAAAGAGGTCGACGGCCTTGAAGAGAGGTTAAAGTCTCGCTTTGGTTGGGGCTTGACCGTAGCCATAGAACCGCCAGATTTTGAAACTCGGGTCGCGATACTGCTAAGCAAAGGGCAACAACTAGAGGCCGACATACCAGACGAAGTCGCCTATTTCATGGCAAAAAAACTTAGGTCAAATGTTCGTGAACTTGAAGGTGCGTTACGAAGAGTCGTTGCTAACTCGCGTTTTACGGGTAGCCCAATAACACTCGATTTTACACGCGAAGCACTTAGGGACTTGCTTGCCCTACAAGATAAACTTGTCACTATCGAGAACATTCAAAAAACTGTGAGCGACTATTACAAACTGCGAGTGGCCGATCTTCTATCAAAGAAAAGAAGTCGATCCGTCGCGCGACCGAGACAGATTGCCATGTCATTAGCCAAGGAATTGACTAATCATAGCCTACCAGAGATCGGTAATGCATTTGGTGGACGAGATCATACGACGGTGTTACATGCCTGCAAGAAGGTGAAAGAGTTAAGAGTCAGCGACTCAAAACTTGAGGAGGACTTTAATAACCTTGTGCGTATCCTGAGCACATAGTTGTTAGCAAGCTGTGGATAACAAGGAACAAAACGAAACGCGTTAATTTATCGACACTTTATCCACAGTTTGCTGATAGAATACAAAGCCGTTTTACACGCTGAATAAGTCTAGTAAACTATTGATCAGGAATGGGAAATTGAGAGTTATACAGTTTTGGCTTTGGGTTAATAATAATAAATAATAAAATTAATTAATTTATATATATATTTAGGTTCAGAGCATGATATTCAAAACGCAAAGAGAAAACATACTTAAACCTTTACAACTCGTCAGTGGCGTTGTCGAAAAAAGGCAGACTATGCCTATTTTGGCAAATGTATTACTCAACTTAGGTCCAGATGGTTTACGCATCACGGCGACAGATTTGGAAATGGAAGTCAGAGCTAAATCAGACATCCAAGTCGAATCATCTTTTTCAACAACCGTACCCGTCAGAAAATTACAGGACACGATTAAAACTCTTCCAGAGGAATCTGAAATCTCATTTGAGATAAGTGGTGAAAAGGCTTTGCTAAAAAGCGGTAGAACAAAGTTCACACTGACAACCATGCCAGCTGAGAACTTTCCGGTAATAGAAACCAAAAACCAGATTTTTAGGTTTTCACTTCCGCAGTCAAAACTGAAGCAGCTCATAGATAAAACACAGTTTGCAATGGCATTACAGGATGTTCGTTATTATCTAAATGGGCTTCTTTTTGAACTACAGGGACACACGATAACTGCAGTAGCCACCGACGGACATAGACTTGCGATGTGTCAAGAAGAAGCGGATATCCAGGCAGTAGAGAAGATTAGCGTTATAGTTCCTCGTAAGGCGGTCATGGAATTATCTAGACTTTTGGAGGATTGTGAGGAACTGGCAGAAGTCGTTATAGGCGAAAACTACATTAAAACTGAACTCAAAGATGTGTCTTTCACCTCTAAATTGATCGATGGTCAGTATCCGAACTATCAAGCGGTGATACCAAGAGAAGGTGAAACGCAAATGATAGGAAATCGAAGTGATCTAAGGCAATGTTTGATCCGCACCTCTATCTTGTCTAACGAAAAATATCGCGGTATTCGAATTCAATTATCGGAAAATAAACTTAGAGCCTTAGCAAACAATCCGGAGCAGGAAGAGGCAGAAGATGAAATAGAAGTCGATTATAACGGCACAGAGATGGAAATTGGCTTCAATGTAAACTATTTGTTAGACGCAATCACAGCCATAGCGGACGAACAAGTGAAGATAAGTTTTGCGGATGGAAATGGCAGTGCTTTGATTACTGCAACTGGCAAACAAAACTGTATTTATGTCGTGATGCCAATGCGTATTTAGTATGGCAATCAGCCGCCTTGACATATACAACGTACGAAATATCAAGCAGCAGAGAATTGAACTTGGGCAAGGGCTCAATCTTATATGGGGCGAAAACGGGAGTGGGAAGACCTCTATCATTGAGGCTGTTCATATACTTGCAAGCGGAAAATCTTTCAGGACAAATCAAGTAATTAGTGCTGTTACTAGAGGACAGGATGTTCTAACTGTAAGCGCGAATGTCGATTCAGAAAAAGACGGTGGGGAAACACTCGGTATCTCACGAGGGGAGAAAATTGTTGAGGCGCGAATCTCGGGTCAAAAAGTACGGACATTTTCTGAATTAGCCAGGAGATTACCAGTAACAGTTATCACGCCTGAGAGCCACCGGTTATTAGAGGGCGGACCCAATTGGCGCAGGCGCTTTCTGGATTGGGGTTTGTTTCACGTGAAACCTGAGTATGCACAGCAGTGGTCTAAATTTTCACAAATCCTAAAGCAAAGAAATAGAGCTCTACAACGTCCCGACAGCAGTAATTCTATTGAAATTTGGACTGAGCAACTGATTGTAGCGGCGCAAGATGTTGATAAAGCCAGAAAGAGTTACTTTGAGGACTTGAAGCCAAAATTAGAGGAATTTTGTACCTACTTTCTCCCAGAAAGGGAAATCCGCTTTAGTTACTATCAAGGTTGGCCTGACAAACCATTTAGTATTGCCGTTAAAACATCGCTCGATAGAGACAGAAATTTCCAAAGAACGGAGTATGGTCCACATAGAGGTGACATTCGTCTGAAATTCGATGGATCAAGTGCAAAGGACGCCGTTTCAAGGGGACAACAGAAATTGCTGGTATATGCTTTGGAATTGGCCCAAATTGACTATTTGAATAAAAGTATAGGTAAAAACAGCGTGTTACTGTTGGACGATTTAGGTGCTGAACTGGATGCAGCCAAAATTGAAAGTGTACTTAGTAAGGTAAATATGGAATTCAACCAGGTAATAATTACTGCGACTTCAAGAGACCAGATACCTCTGGATTCATTTTCTGCAAAGAAATTGTTTCACGTGAAACAAGGGGTAATTCTAAATGACTGACTTTTACAGAAATAATTGGTGATTTTATGAGCCAGAGCTACGATTCTTCCAATATTAAAGTGTTAAAAGGCCTAGACGCCGTTCGTAAACGTCCTGGGATGTATATCGGAGATACCGACGACGGTACTGGATTGCATCATATGGTATTCGAAGTAGTAGATAATTCTATAGACGAAGCACTAGCAGGCCATTGCAACAAAATAAAAGTTGTAATCGAATCTGATGGCTCTATAACGGTTTCTGACAATGGTAGAGGCATCCCAGTAGATATTCATCCTGAAGAGGGCAAATCTGCCGCCGAAGTCATTCTGACTGTTTTACACGCAGGCGGAAAATTCGATGATAATTCATATAAAGTTTCGGGCGGTTTGCATGGCGTAGGTGTATCAGTAGTAAATGCGCTTTCAGAACGCCTGCTTTTGACTATCTATCGTGAAGGTAAAAAACACCATCAAGAATATCAGTTGGGAGAGCCAAAAGAAGCTCTAAAAGTCGTTGGTGATACAGAAAAGCGCGGAACGACTATCAATTTCTTACCAAGTAAGACAATTTTTTCAGACGTTCTTTTTCACTATGATATTTTAGCTAAACGTTTGAGAGAACTATCGTTTCTTAATTCTGGCGTGCGAATCGAACTTCTGGACAGGCGTACAGAAAAAGAAGACATTTTTGAATACAAAGGTGGGATAAAGGCGTTTGTTGAACATTTGAATCAGGTAAAAAATCCGATTCATCAAAATGTATTTCACTTTGAGACAAATCGTGATGATATCGGTGTTGAGCTCGCATTGCAGTGGAATGATTCCTACCAGGAAAATATTTATTGTTATACCAATAATATTCCTCAAAAAGACGGCGGGACGCACTTGGCCGGTTTTCGTAGCGCTTTGACTCGGTGTCTTAATCAATATATTGAAAAAGAGGGCATCGCAAAGAAATCAAAAATTAATACAACAGGCGATGATGCGCGGGAAGGTTTAACCGCTGTTTTATCTGTGAAAGTACCCGATCCCAAATTTTCTTCTCAAACTAAGGATAAACTAGTTTCATCTGAGGTGAAGGGGGTAGTCGAGTCGACTATGTCCGAATTTCTAAACAGTTATCTGTTAGAAAATCCGCAGGATGCGAAATTAGTCGTTGGCAAGATTGTTGAAGCGGCACGAGCAAGAGAGGCTGCGAGGAAAGCTCGTGAAATGACTCGTCGAAAAGGCGCACTCGATGTCGCTGGTCTTCCTGGCAAATTAGCAGATTGCCAGGAAAAAGACCCATCGCAATCTGAGTTATTCATTGTGGAAGGAGACTCCGCGGGAGGTTCTGCTAAACAGGGTCGAGACCGAAAATTCCAGGCAATTCTTCCCTTGAAAGGGAAAATCTTAAATGTGGAAAAGGCACGTTTTGACAAAATGCTTTCCTCTGCAGAGGTCGGTACACTCATTACAGCCCTTGGATGCGGTATTGGAAAGGATGAATACAATCCGGACAAGTTACGCTACCACAGAATTATTTTGATGACCGATGCAGACGTTGATGGATCACATATCCGAACGCTTTTGCTTACTTTTTTCTACAGACAAATGCCTGAATTGCTAGAGCGAGGACACATTTATATCGCTCAACCTCCTTTGTATAAAGTTAAAAAAGGCAAACAGGAATCGTATGTCAAAGACGATAACGCCTTACTATCCTATCTCTTGCAAACAGCGTTGGACAGTGCTGCTTTACATGTAAACGCTGATGCCCCTCCGATTCAAGGTCAAGCTTTAGAATCTATTGCACATGAGTACCAGGCAGTAATGGCGACTATAAAGCGTCTGGATTCACGATATACCAATCAATTTCTTACGAAGTTGATTTATATGGAAGAAGCAACCGAAGAAATTTTGAACGACAAAGTCCGTTTTGAAAGTTTAATGTCGGAATTAGTCTTATCTCTGAATGATGATAAAAGCCGAATTCACTTTAGAGCGGAATTTTCATCGCAAGATGAAGACGTGAGTTTCTATCTTATAAAAGCCCAACATGGTGTAGAAACGAAGTTTTCAATAGATTGGGCGCTGTTTGGTTCTGCCGAATATCGTGCAATGGTGAATCTAGGAACAAAACTTAAGGATTTAGTCTCAGATAATGCTTTTGTACGTAGAGGTGATAAAGAACAACCCGTGTTCAATTTTGGACAGGCACTAGAATGGTTGTTGAATGAGGCCAAGCGTGGTCAACATATACAACGATATAAAGGACTAGGCGAAATGAACCCTGATCAACTTTGGGAAACCACGATGAATCAGGATACTAGGAGTCTACTGAAAGTTAAGATAGAAGACGCTGTTGCGTCTGACAATATATTTACTACCCTAATGGGAGATCAGGTTGAGCCCAGACGAAATTTTATAGAAAGACACGCATTATCTGTCTCGAACCTGGATGTATAGACCTAAAAAAACCCCGGTCTTCGATACCGGGGTTTTATCTATTTATTTGTGGTAGGAAACTACACGTTCGACTTCGTTTTTTGAACCCAATATAACAGGTACTCTTTGATGGATGTCGTTTGGCGCGATTTCCATAATTCGCTCAGTACCGGTACTACTTGCCCCACCTGCTTGTTCTACGATAAAGGACATGGGGTTGGCTTCATACATGAGGCGTAATTTTCCAGGCTTCGTTGGATCCTTAATGTCTTTCGGATACATAAAGATTCCGCCTCTAGTCAATATACGGTAAACCTCTGCTACCATCGACGCTACCCAACGCATATTGAAGTCTTTATCGCGACTTCCTGTTTTGCCGGCTATACACTCTTCTATATACCGTTGAACTGGTGGCTCCCAAAAGCGTTGGTTTGACATATTTATTGCGAATTCTTTGGTGTCCGCAGGTATTTTCATATTTGGGTGTGTAAGAATGAATTCCCCAGTGTGCGGTTGAAGTGTAAAGCCATTTACGCCATTTCCTGTCGTGAACACGAGCATTGTTGATGGTCCATATAGACAAAATCCACCAAATACCTGTTTTGTACCGGGAATCAAATAATCATCCTTGGTAGGATTTGTTATCCCGTCCGGACACTTAGTGATCGATATTATCGAACCAACCGTGAGATTGACATCAATGTTTGATGAACCATCCAATGGGTCAAAATACATTAGATATTTGCCCTTTGGAAATTCACTTGGGATCTGATAAACATCATCCTCTTCCTCAGAAGCCATCCCAGCAAGGTGTCCGCCCCACTGCGTCGAGGTAATAAACATTTCGTTGGACATGACGTCGAGTTTCTTTTGAGTCTCGCCCTGTACATTTTCGCTTCCGGCTGTGCCCAATACGCCAAATAATGCGCCGTGATTGACAGACTCGTGAATCTTACGACATGCGGTTGTCACGTTAAGTATAAGATCGACTAAGTCGCTATCGAGATTCTGGCCGTTTCTTTGTTCATTCTTAAGAAAGCGAACCAGATTAATCTGAGTATCCATCATTTTTTCCTTCTATAAATTTAATCTATTTGGTCAAAGATTGGCGCGCATTTTAGCAGAGGTTTTTAGATTTACCGAATTTGAAACGATTACCGAACTTTTTGTTCGATTTGTTTTATTGGCAGTAAGCCAGGATTGGTGATCTGTTCCATTTGGCCTTCTATCCAAGTTTCAACTAAGTTATTGATTTCTTCAGGTGATTTTCCTTCAGGATAAATTGCTTCACCGATTATCATTTTCACGGTACCCGGTTTGATTAGAAAAGAACCTTTTGCCCAATATTCGCCGGCATTGTGGGCTACTGGAATAATTGGTGCCTTGGTAGCCTCGGCGAGCCGGGCGCCCCCAAGCTTATATTTTCCTTTCTTGCCAGCTGGGATTCGCGTACCTTCTGGAAAAATAACTATCCACAGATTGTCTCGCAGCCTTTCCTTACCTTGTTCTATTATCTGCTGCATTGCCGCTTTACGAGTGCTGCGATTAATAGCAATTGGTTCCAATTGAGCCAATCCCCAGCCAAAAAATGGAACGTGTAGCAGTTGCTTTTTCAATATCCAAACATGATGTGGAAAAACTTTTTGTAGCGCATAAGTTTCCCAGGTCGACTGATGTTTGGCCATGATGATTGATGCCTTATCATGTAGATTCTCTTTTCCAATTACCTCCATATCTAATCCTGCTAAATACTTTAATGCGAGCATGTTGGAATACGCATACCCGAGTATGTACGTAAAACGAAATTTTAGAGGCATAAAGAAAAAGAGTGCGCCGGTTAATCCAAAAAAGATCGCGCTTATCATTTGATAAAATTGATAAAGGGTTGATCGCAGAAAAATCATCTGTTATGTCTTCTTGATTCTAAGTTGTTTGAGTCAGCGATTTTATACTGCATTAGCGATTATCGCATCAACTGCGTGTTCCAGATCTTTGAAGACGGGAATATTTTCTTTTATTGATGAGACCTTTGGTGAAGAAGCCTTACCTTTTCCTGTTAGGACTAAAATAGGTTTAGCATGACATTGAAATGCCGCTGCCAAATCCCGTGGAGAGTCTCCAACAACAGGAATATTGTTAAGTTCTACGCCAAAATATTCTGAGATGCGTTTATATAACAAGGTATGCGGTTTTCGGCAGTCACAACGATCGCTATCGATATGTGGACAGAAAAATAACCCATCAATATGACAACCATTAGCCAGAAGATAGCGCGACAATTTATTGTGCATAAATGAAAGCGTTCGCGTAGAAAAATACTTTCTTCTAATTCCTGACTGATTTGTCGCGACGGCCACTAGAAATCCGTTCTTCTTTAACCTGGAAATTGCCTCGATACTACCAGTGATTGGCACCCACTCTGATTCATTCTTAATATATTCGTCCGAATCCTGATTAATGACGCCATCTCTATCAAGAATTACTAGCCTTCTATTCATAGATATTTCTTTTATACCGCATTGAAAAGACGATTGTGAGAAAAATAAATATTCCAATGAGATCAAAGGCACTTTGTCTTGGTGCGAGTAATATTTCTGCTCTCGATGCTTTACACTTCTCACATATGGGCCCGACAAATCGTCCGATAAATTCGGGTCGGTTTGTGCTGTCAATGAGTACCTCTTGTTCTGTTTCCAATTTGACACCGATCAAATCGGTCTTGATTTTTGACAAATACGTTCCGGCACCAACATTCGCGCCAATATATTTTACAACGTAGATAGTATTGGTTTCAGACACGAAATGCACTGCCAAAGGCTGTATGGTAAATACGTACTGCGCGTCTACAGCTGTTCCAAGTGTATAGTATTTCTGCTTAGCGTCATTGGATAGATTGATCTCTACCAGTTGACTTGGCGTCTCTGAACTCGGTGGCAAATATCCGAATGGATCTTCGACTGCGGTGCTTGCAATGAATAAAGAATCAAAATCTTTTGCATAACTAAGTCCAAGAGGTCCCTTACTATGATCTAAAGTGATTGTTTGTTGTAGTTCTAATTGGCTGCTAGCATAAGTAAGAATAGATACAGTATTTATCTTTCTATTGCTGACAAACACGCGATAATTTCTTGGATCAATTGTTATTCCTATACTTCCAACATTCTTTAGTGAAACTTCGTTCACTATTGCCTGAAAGCCAGTATTGTTGGCATTGATCATACTGATGCCAGAGTCTATTGTTTTTCCATCTGAGTCAATTTTCGGCCCAGTTGAGAATATGAAATTTCCTATGGAGTCGATTGCTCCGCTGTTATAGTCCACTGGAATCAGATCAACTTCCCCGCTTGGTAATCCTTCATCATCTAGTTGTACTTTTGTGACTCCTCCGTTATGCGTGACATATAGAGAATTTGTGAGTTGATGATATATAAGCCCAGACGGCTGCTCACCAATTTCAGATATTTTTGCCTCGGGAAGATCTTTGTTAATCGTAGAATCGATTACCATTACGTCACCTGGGCGATCAATATATCTCTCCGTGACATAAACCTTTGTGCCGTCGCTATTGATGGCTACGCTGGTAGGGTTAACGGCAAATATAGTGTCAACTAACTCCATAGTCTGTGTGTCGACTACTTTGATGGCGCCATCTTGACGCAAGATAGGAATGTAGGCGTAGCGGGTAGGTGATTCAATATATGAATCCAAGTTATCAGAATTAGGGATCGTACAACCCGAGGAAATAAGCGTAGTTAAGCACAATAAGACTAAGCCTACGCATTTTGAAGCCGATAAGAATTGGGAACTTATCTGCATTTCTTCCCATCCACATGATTTCATTGACTCTTTTTCCTGCACAAGGAGCTACACCATCGCGCAGTTTCTATTTATTTACAAATAACTTATTGAAAGCAATAAAGAGTCTAATTTATCTATCTGATCTGAAGCTTGCCTATGTCTGCGACCTGATTAAAAAGCTGATTAATACTCGCTATTAGAGTTAATCTATTATTTCTCAGAGCCTTGTCTTCACTATTGACCATAACGGAATCGAAAAATTCGTCTACCGTAGTCCTCAGTCCGGATAAGATTTCCAAGCATCTGCTGTATTCTTCGTTCTCCAAGGCTAGATTGGTGTCAGGTTGAATGTCCTGAATACACTTGTATAGTTCACCTTCAGCCTTTTCTTGAAACAATTTCGTATCAAGCTTCCCGAGTGATAACTGAATGGTTTCGGATTTCTTTAAAATGTTGCTGATGCGTTTATTGGCAGCGGCCAAACTCTCCGCAGCTGGATTTCTCTTAAATTCTTGTACCGCCATAATTCGTTTGCTGATATCACTTGGGCTGAATATGTCGATACTAATTACAGATTCAAATACGTCTACTTCATAACCCTTTTCAGCGAAGTAGCCACGCATGCGCTCATTGATAAAAATTAATACCTCTTGCGCGGTATGTTTTAATAAAAGTTTGGACGGATACCCCGCCTCTGCCGCTTCTAACAGTTCATACAAATTGATGTTCTTGTTGTGTTCGACAAGTATACGAATCACACCTAATGCCGCGCGGCGCAAACCGAAAGGATCTTTGTCACCGGTGGGACTTTGTCCTATGCCAAATATTCCTATTAAAGTGTCTACTTTTTCTGCGATTGACAAAATTTGCCCTGCCGAGGATGTAGGCAGGGAATCTCCTGCAAACCTGGGCTTGTATTGTTCATCAATAGCGAGGGCAACTTCATCGTGTTCTTTTGCCGCAAGAGCATAATAACGGCCCATCGTACCCTGTAGCTCAGGGAACTCGCCGACCATACCAGTTACGAGATCACACTTAGCCAAATATGCTGCGCGACTAGGTATGCGAGAATCTTCGCCAAATTGACTTGCAATAAATTCTGCCAATCGTACAACTCGGCGAGTTTTATCGGCCAAACTACCTAGTTGATGTTGGAAAACGATATCCTCAAGGCGTGAAAAATAACCCTCGAGTGGTGTTGCTTTGTCCTGCTTCCAAAAAAACTCGGCGTCAGAAAGTCGTGGACGTATTACACGCTCATTTCCCGTTCTAACTGACTGAATATTGCTGCTCTCTATATTCGATATAGTTATGAAATAAGGCTGTAAATGCCCGTTTTTATTAACGTGAAAATACTTCTGATGATTCTTCATTGCAGATATAAGTGCTTCCTGAGGTATGTCGAGAAAATCCGTATCAAATTTTCCTACAACCGGTGCCGGCCACTCAACCAATCCAGTAACCTCGTCGAGCAAACTCTCGTCTATAACAGCAACGCAACCAATGTTATTAGCCGCCTCTTCAATTAAACTCCTAATTGTATTTTTCCGCGTGGCATAGTCCGCGAAAACTTTTCCTTCGCCAGCCAACAAATTTACGTAACTATCCGGTTGAGGAATGGTTATGGGTTCTGGATGATGGAAACGATGGCCAAAGGTGGTGTTCGAAGACCTATGTCCGAATAAAGAACAATCAACGACACTATCGCCAAACATCACAACTAACCACTTAACGGGACGAACGAAATCATGTGTGTGACTTCCCCAGCGCATTCTTTTTGGAACCGGTAGTCTATTTAACGCTTGCTGAATGATGAGTGGTATTAACTCATTTGTAGGTAAGCCAGGCTCAAGCTTCTTAAATACCAACCAACTCCCTTTATCTGTTTCTAGTTTTTCGAGTTCATCTACGCTACAACCACAAGATCGCGCAAAACCCTCTGCTGCCGGAGTAGGACAACCATCCTCCTTAAATGCGGCTAATAAAGCTGGGCCACGTCTTTCGACAAATTTGTCAGCCTGTTGTACGGATAGAGATTTTACATATATCGCGAGTCTTCTTGGTGTGGCATAACCTTGGCTTAGTTCAAATGCCAGTTCGGCTTTGCCTAAACCATCGATAAAGTCTTGATGAAACGCATCAGACAATCTCTTTAATGCTTTCGGTGGTAGTTCTTCGGTACCGATTTCTACAAGTAAATCTTTCGTATTCATTTGGATGTATGTCCGTGTAACATTGGAAATCCAAGAGATTCGCGATTGTCATAGTAAGATTGCGCGACCGCTTTTGCTAAGGTTCTCACACGCGCAATAAATCTGGCGCGTTCAGTGACTGATATTGCGTGTCTAGCATCTAACAAGTTAAACGTGTGCGATGCTTTCAACACCATCTCATACGCTGGCAACGGTAGGCCATCTTCGATAAGTGCATGACTTTGCGTCTCACATGTATCAAACCAATTAAATAATGAAATGACGTCGGCTTTCTCAAAATTATAAGTAGACATTTCCACTTCGTTCTGATGATAAACGTCGCCGTATCTGATTTTTCCTAATGGACCATCGGCCCACACGAGATCGAAAACACTGGTCACATCCTGTATATACATGGCCAACCGTTCTAGCCCGTAGGTAATTTCCCCTGTTACAGGTTTGCAATCCAAGCCGCCCACCTGTTGAAAATACGTAAATTGGGTAACTTCCATTCCATTTAGCCAAACTTCCCAGCCTAATCCCCAGGCGCCTAAGGTGGGTGATTCCCAGTCGTCCTCTACAAAGCGTATGTCATGTTCCAAAGGGTCAAATCCCAACATACGTAAAGAATTGAGATAAAGATCCTGAATGTCATCGGGAGAGGGCTTTAACACAACCTGAAATTGATAATAATGCTGAAGTCGATTAGGGTTCTCGCCGTATCTACCATCGGTGGGCCTTCTTGAGGGCTGAACATAGGCTGCTGCCCATGGCTCGGGCCCGATTGAACGCAAGAAGGTAGCAGGATGAAAAGTGCCGGCGCCCACTTCCATGTCGAAAGGTTGAACCACGACGCACCCTTGCTGCGCCCAATAGTGTTGCAGACTCAGGATTAATCCCTGGAAGGTGTTGATATCAAAATCAGATTTTCTCATTTCTCTCAATTGTTTCAGATAAAAATGGGCTTAAGTATACAGACTGGTGTACAAAAAATATATGAGCCTGGGGCGAATACCAATAGGTTTCATGATGTTAAAATTTACGAGGATTTACTTATATCTGAACAGTGAATTCCTTTGCGGATTCAAAGTTAAAACGCTGATTTTAAGCTTATTTTTCTAAAGACTTTACGCTACAAAGCCGACATTAAAATGTATATGTTTTGTTGCAGGTATGTAATGTCCAGACTTTACCTCGAACCTACGGTTACCGCGCATTGGCACTCTTTAGTCTTGGAAGCTGAGCAAAAATGCGATTGCCAGCTATCAGATGAACTTGAAAGCTATCTTGTCTTTCTGTTGATGCGATTTGCGGATAGGACAGATATAGCTAACTCTATAATGGCATTGGAATACCTTAAAAGCATGAAAAATTGGGGTAAATTGCGGCAAGATGGTCTACGAGATGTTGGAGATCGTTGCCTTTTGTTTTCTGGCTTGTATCCTCAAAGAGCGAAGCGGAAAAGGGTAAAAATTAGCTATTTTGTCGACTTGGGGAGAAGCGCCTATGGGCAGCTGAGTGAGACTTGTTGCCAAACCTCTGGTCGTGTCTACAAAGACCTAGCCATAGCTTTTGTAACCTTGATGGATATCCTTCTTGCCATCCGTGAACTAAGCTTGGATGTGCCGCTTTTAACCCCACTTGAAGCACTGGAGTTGTGGCAGGATACAGGTAGTAAACGTGCGTTGAAGGCAGCAAACTCAATTTCCGACGACGGCATATTGATTCTTGGGACTGATTCTAAGTCCTCTCACTAAATACTATTGTTTTTCACCAATTGATACCTTCTCTTTAGCGTGATTCTGCTAAAATCACCGTCCGTTTTAAGCTATATCTATATCAACTATCTTATGTCTACAAAACGAAAGGCAATTGCCCTGATCTCAGGTGGTCTCGACTCAATGCTTGCGGCTAAAGTGGTTCAAGACCTAGGTGTTCATGTCGAAGGTATCAATTTTTTTACCGGTTTTTGTGTAGAAGGACATACACATGCCATACGTAAAAAAGACAAGCCCAAGCGCAATAACGCCCTGTGGGTGGCGGAGCAATTAGGGATTAAATTACATATTGTCGACGTTGTAGAACCCTATAAAGATGTTTTGCTGAACCCAAAACATGGGTATGGCCAAAATATGAATCCGTGTCTGGATTGCAAATCGTTTATGGTGGGACAGGCGGTAAAATGGATTAAAGAAAACAATTTTGATTTTATTGTTACAGGAGAGGTAGTAGGACAACGGCCAATGTCACAACGTCGCGATACGATGCCTGTTGTAGCTAGAGAATCTGGAGCGAACGATCTACTCTTACGTCCCTTGTGCGCAAAAATTCTACCTCCAACTTTGCCGGAACGTGAGGGATGGGTCGACAGAGATAAACTTCTGGCCTTTAATGGCCGATCTCGCAAACCGCAAATCGCTCTCGCAAATAGCCTTGGTTTTACTGAATTCGCTCAACCTGCCGGTGGCTGTTGTTTTCTTACCGATCCAAATTATTCAAAACGTCTTGTGGATCTTTGGCATGGACGTCACGATCGTGATTACGAGCTTGATGACGTGATGTTGCTAAAAGTGGGCAGGCATATCAGGCCCAATGATAATTTCAAAATGATTGTGGGAAGGGAAGAGGGTGAAAACAATTTCCTTGAAGGGTATCGAAAACAATTTATCCATATGCGAACGCCGGATCATAGCGGGCCCCTCGTACTGTTAGACGGAAACCCGAGCGCAGACGATATTGAGCTAGCGGCGAGGATCACAGCAAGGTTTGGAAAAGGAAAATCATTGCCATTGGTAAAAGTGGAAATAGGTGAATTATCCGGGGTGAAAAAACTTATCGAGGTCAAGCCAATTTCACCGTCAGAGATGCCGGAGGATTGGACGCTATGAGTCACTACGAGTTAGATGCCCGTCGTCTGCTTTGCCCTTTACCTGTGATTCGAACTCAAAACAAAATTAAGACACTTTCGGTTGGTGACCAACTATTGGTGATTTGCACCGATCCTGGGGCTGAGAACGATATTCCTGCCTGGTGCCGCATCAATGGACACAAACTTGTATCCATTGATCACGAAGATCGGGAACTCAAAATCTTGATCGAGGTTTCAAACGTTGACTAACGCACCGACAGATGATGGATTGAAAACGAGACATGCTGTTATTAAAAAAGTAACAGTTGTCGGTGCGATCGTTAATGCAGCGCTGTCCGTCATCAAAATCTTCATGGGATATATTGCCAACTCGCAAGCCCTAATTGCAGATGGGATGCACTCATTGGCCGACCTGATAAGTGATGGCGTTGTTTTGTGGGCTTCTAAACACAGTACTCGTGAAGCCGATAGTGAGCACCCTTATGGGCATGGCCGAATAGAAACACTGGTAAGTGTCTTACTTGGAGCGTTTCTTATTTTTGTCGCGATAGGGTTAATGGTAGACGCTGCGGTTTCGCTAACAGAAGAGGGAATTCTCAGTCAACCAGAGCTACTTGCCCTGTTCGCAGCTATGTTCTCTATTTTTGCCAACGAGTGGTTGTTTCATTACACCAGATCGGCGGCCAAGCGAATTCATTCTAATATATTACATGCAAACGCGTGGCACCACCGGTCCGATGCCATCTCATCCATCATCGCTCTGGTGGGGATAGGCGGAACCATGTTGGGCTTCCCCTATCTGGATGCGATAGCTGCAATCGGCGTGAGCCTGCTTATAGCCAAAGTTGGGTGGGATATCGCATGGCGTTCATTACAGGAATTGATAGACACAGGACTTGATAAGGGTAAGGTTGACGAAATCGAAAAAACGATTCTGAATGTTGATGGGGTGAAAGAGGTTCATATGTTGAGGACCCGGCTTCATGGAGGCCAAGCGTTCGTTGATGTGCATATACAAATAGACAACCCACGTATTAGTGTTTCGGAAGGTCACCATATAAGTACTGTCGTTCAAAACAAACTCCTGCAGGAGGTTTCGGAAGTTAACGACGTTGTCGTTCATATAGACCCGGAAAACGACGAGACATCTGCACCAAGTGAGGGCTTGCCTTTAAGAAATAAGGTGCAAAAGAAGCTGCAACTGTATTGGAAAGATTTAGAGCTCGGTAAAAAAATTAAGCGTATTACCTTGCATTACTTAGATGGTAAGATTCAGGTCGATGTTGAATTGCCACTGGACCTCATTAGCTCCGCGGTTCCACCGGGGAAAATAAAAGAAGACCTGGCAAAACTTTGTGAAAACGATCCCGATATTGCAGGAATAAAGGTTCTGTTTAGCTGAGCGCACCTTTTTGGTGCTTTACTATACAGGACCGCACCAATTTGGGGCTGTTTGCATTGTGCATCTTCGGCCTGCCGGTCCTAACTTTTTGATAAAACGGCACAAAAACTCGTGGCATACATTATGCTGAGAGCGTCCTAGTATTTACATATCGCACCCTATTCGGGGGCACATTATATTTTGGAGGATTGAAATGGCGTCCAATGTTTTAGAGTTGATAAAAAAACACGAAGTGAAGTTTCTTGATGTTCGCTTTACTGATACGCGCGGAAAAGAACAGCACCTGACATTCCCATCTACCATGATCAATGAAGATCAACTAGCCGAAGGTTTTATGTTTGATGGTTCATCAATTGCTGGTTGGAAAGGGATTAACGAATCAGACATGATTCTTCGTCCAGACGAATCAACAGCTGTTTTGGATCCTTTTTCTGAGGATGTAACTCTGATTATCCGCTGTGATATCGTCGAGCCTTCGACAATGCAAGGTTATGAGCGTGATCCGCGTTCTGTTGCAAGACGTGCAGAAGAATATTTGAAATCGACTGGGATCGGTGATACCGCATTTTTTGGTCCAGAGCCAGAGTTTTTTATTCTAGATGACGTGCGTTGGGGCTCGGACATGAGTGGCTCTTTCTGTAAGATCGATTCTGCTGAAGCAGATTGGAACTCAGAAAAAGTTTTTGAAGATGGCAACATGGGACATCGTCCTTCGGTTAAGGGCGGCTACTTTCCTGTTCCACCGGTTGACTCACTTTATGACATTCGTTGCGCTATGGTTGCGGCGATGCAGGAGATGGGTTTGGAAGTGGAGGTTCACCATCACGAAGTTGCCACTGCTGGTCAGTGTGAAATCGGTGTCAAATTCAACACGCTGATCAAGAAAGCTGACGAAGTCCAGTTGTTGAAATACTGTGTCCACAATGTCGCCCATGCTTATGGTAAAACAGCCACTTTTATGCCCAAGCCTATGGTTGGTGATAATGGCAGTGGTATGCACGTCCACCAGTCAATTTCCAAAGACGGTAAGAATTTGTTCTCTGGTGATCTATATGGTGGTTTGTCAGAAACAGCGCTGTTCTATATCGGCGGAATCATCAAACATGCGAAAGCGCTTAACGCTTTTACAAACGGTTCAACCAATAGCTATAAGCGCTTGGTTCCAGGATTCGAGGCTCCAGTTATGTTGGCCTACTCTGCACGTAACCGTTCTGCTTCAATCCGCATTCCGTACGTACAAAACCCTAAGGCTCGTCGTATCGAAGTTCGTTTCCCTGACCCGTCTGCAAATCCATATCTTGCCTTCGCTGCAATGCTGATGGCTGGTCTTGACGGGATTCAAAACAAGATTCATCCTGGCGATGCAATGGACAAGGATCTATACGATCTTCCGCCTGAGGAAGAAGCGAAGATCCCACAGGTTTGTTACTCACTGGATGGAGCGTTGGATGCATTGGACAAAGATCGTGAGTTCCTCACTCGCGGCGGAGTGTTCACCGATGACATGATCGACGCGTATATTGCGTTGAAGATGGGTGAAGTAACTCGCATTCGCATGACGACTCATCCTATTGAGTTTGATATGTATTACAGCGTGTAATTGTTGTTTAAATCAAACGCCCCTTTTCAGGGGCGTTTTTTTTTGCCTATTATATGGTCTGTGTTTTGAAAGGATTAATATATGCGTCTTTTTCTTCTTACTCTCATTTTTATGTGGTGTACCGCAGTTTGGGCGGAAGTATACCGATTTGTTGATGATGAAGGCGTTGTTCACTACTCAGATTCTAAAAAGGAAGGTGCTGAAAAAATCACGATCGATAAATACACACCCAAAAACCCATCTTCTCAACTCAAACCAAAGCTTCAAGATCAAAAAACAAAAGAGGTTCCACCAAAACCTACAGGTGAGCCTGGATTTCCTGGATATAGTAAATTCGAATTAACGTCGCCCAAAGATGATGAAGTCGTACGAAGTAATAGTGGTGAGCTTAATGTTAGGCTGACGTTGACGCCGAGCCTATTTTTTCGCAAGGGACATAAAATTGAACTCTATATGGACTCAAAAAAGGTGTTTTCTGGCAGCACTACGGTCATTCCTTTGAAAAATGTAGATCGAGGAACCCATAGTTTGCGAGCTGAAATCATTGATCCCGCTAATGGAAATGTTCTAGCAACAACACCGCTCATTTCTTTTCACTTGAAACGCTTTTCTGCCCTGTTTTAGATCGGTTATGTTTCCCGTTTGAATATGTGCACTATTGTGGTGCATAATAATTTTGTGTTAGTTTTCCTCTCATTTTCAACCGCCCGTATCTCATTGGTTTTATTGCATATTTCAATATGTTTGTGAATTATTGAGTTGGTCAAATATTTGCTATCTATCCTGTAACAGTTTGGGGCTTTGGTTTTGCATTACTCACCAGTAAATATTTTAGAGAATCTTGAAACAGCTGTGCTGCTCGTCAACGCCTCGGGGATGATTCAGTACATGAATTCAAGTGCTCAATCACTGTTTAGCACAAGTTTGAGACAGGCCGAGGGGCAGTCTATTTCTACCTTGTTTTTGCGCGCGGAACACCTTGTTAATGCTTTGAACAAGACAGTAACCGAGTCTTCATGTTTTACCGAAAGAGGGGTTGAAATCACATTGTCAAACCCAGTCAAAAGGATACGTGTTGATTGCACATTTTCACCCTTTTCCGACGAGCACTTCAGGTCGTCTGCTTTAATCGAAATGAGACGAGTCGACCGAATGCTAAGGATTGAGAGGGAAGAGCGACGACTCGCGCAGCAAAATGCAGTGAAACAACTCGTTCGTGGCCTAGCGCATGAAGTGAAGAATCCCTTAGGAGGACTGCGAGGTGCGGCGCAACTTCTAGAGCGAGAGTTAGAAAGCGCAGATTTAAAAGAATTTACGGATATTATTATTGGTGAGGCAGATCGCTTACAGCAATTAGTTGATGACATGCTGGGACCGAATCAGCTTCCACGTAGGGCGAAAGTTAATATTCACCAGGTATTAGAAAGAGTGCGAAATCTGGTGGAGATCGAATTCGGAAACCAAACTCGCTTTGTTCGTGATTATGATCCCAGTATTCCGGAAATCACTGCAGACAAAGATCGACTTATTCAGGCCGTTCTGAATGTAGTGCGTAATGCTGTGCAGGCTATCAATGAAGCCGGTCGCGTAATAATTAAAACTAGGACTCTGCGTAAATTTACGCTCGGTAATCACTGCTTTCGTTTGGTACTAAAAATCGAAATTCGGGATAACGGCCCTGGTATTCCAGAAGATATTGCCGATCAAATTTTCTATCCCATGGTGACAAGTAAAGTGACAGGTTCAGGATTGGGACTTGCTATTACACAAACCATCGTTGGGCAACATGATGGCTTGATTGAATGCGTTAGTGAACCAGGGGACACTACTTTTACAATTTTACTGCCTTTTAGTGATGCCGATTTGTCTACGAACGGCGAATAACAGTTATAGGTAACAACAATGGGAAATAATGACCTTGTTTGGGTAATTGACGATGACCGGTCCATACGTTGGGTATTGGAAAGGGCTTTGCGGCAAGCTGGCTTCGATGTGGAATGTTTCGAAAGCGCGACCACCATCATACAACGTCTCCAGGGTAAGCGACCGTCAGCCATTTTATCCGATATTAGAATGCCGGGCATCGACGGACTAGTATTGCTCGACAAGGTGGTTAATGAATTTCCGGAAATTCCTGTAATTATAATGACCGCACACTCTGATTTAGATAGTGCTTTATCAGCATATGGTGGAGGCGCGTTTGAATATTTGCCCAAACCATTTGATGTTGATGAAGCAGTTGATTTGGTTAGGCGTGCGGTTGAACACAATAAAGACTCCAAATTGACTTTCTCATCAGACGAAAGTATTTCGAACACCGAAATAGTCGGTGAAGCGCCTGCTATGCAGGAAGTCTTTCGCGCGATAGGGCGCTTATCACGTTCCAACATTACCGTTTTAATAAACGGTGAATCCGGAACTGGAAAAGAGTTGGTAGCCAACGCGTTGCATCGCCACAGTCCGCGTTCAGAATTTCCCTTTATTGCGATAAATACAGCTGCCATACCTCGAGACTTGCTTGAGTCGGAATTGTTCGGGCACGAAAAAGGCGCATTTACCGGAGCTCAAGCGATGCGGCGTGGTCGTTTCGAACAGGCAAATGGTGGTACGCTCTTTCTGGATGAAATAGGAGATATGCCTGCAGAACTTCAAACTCGTCTGCTCAGGGTATTAGCGTCAGGAGAGTTTTACCGTGTCGGTGGTCATGAGCCGGTAAAGGTCGATGTACGGATTATTGCTGCGACGCACCAGAACCTCGAAAAATTAGTTGCAAAAGGCCAGTTTCGCGAAGATCTTTTTCACCGTTTGAATGTCATTCGTATTCATATACCGTCTCTACGAGAGCGGAGGGAAGATATTCCAACTTTGATGCGGTTCTTTTTGAGTCGAGCCTCGAAAGAACTCAATGTTGAACCGAAAATTTTACGTCAGGATACGGAACGTTTTCTAACCCAGCTTGAGTGGCCCGGGAATGTTAGGCAGTTAGAAAATATCTGTCGCTGGCTTATGGTAATGGCTCCGGGTGCAGAAATTCACATAGATGATTTGCCTACGGAATTACGTTCAGAAAATGAAACTGACTCAGCGGTTGAAGACTGGGAGAAATCATTAAGAAATTGGGCCGCAAGTGCTTTGAGGCAAGGTAAAAACGAAATTCTTAGTACATCGACCCCCCGTTTTGAAAGCATTATGATCTCCGTTGCGTTAGAGTTTACCGGTGGCCGTAAACAGGAAGCAGCTAAACTTTTAGGTGTTGGGAGAAATACCTTGACTAGGAAATTGAAAGAATTGAATCTGGAAAAAGACGATGTGCTGGTGGAATAGCGCCAGTTTCCATTGCTGACGTTTTATCTCTGGGTTGGTACGATAGCGTCTTAAATGAAAACTCTATACGACAGCGTAAATGATTAATATCGTTCTCTATGAACCCGAGATTCCACCCAACACTGGCAACATAATGCGTTTGTGCGCAAATATGGGCGCCAATTTACATCTTATTAAACCCTATGGTTTCTCTTTGGAAGAAAAAAAATTGCGCCGAGCCGGCCTGGACTATAAAGACTGGGCCATCGTAACCGAATATGAAAATTTTGAATCGTTTTTTGAAATTAACAAGCCAGATATTCTCTACGCTGTTTCAACCAAAGGTGTCGTTCATTACGCCGAAATTACCTTTACTGATGGGGACTATCTACTCTTTGGTCCCGAATCGCGAGGGCTGCCTTCGAATATATTGTCCGATTTGCGTTTGCGAGCCGTGATTAAGATCCCCATGGTGGAAGACAGTCGTAGTCTTAACCTTTCAAACGCTGTCGCTATTATTGCCTACGAATTTTGGCGACAACTGGAATATGTTGGAAGCAGTAGCAGTTAACGCTAAACCATGTGGCCCAGGTAAGTTCTTAGATACCTGCGTTGAAAGTGTTCGATATTCCACTCTCGCCTGCTGATACGAAGCTGTTCTTTTGGTCGATAAATAAACGCTAGTGAAGTTTGACCATCCGGTAACCTTACCCTACACAGAACCCGGCGGTACATTCTACCTTCGTAACGATCGAGTTTGTTGAGCTGTTTTGTATTTAGCGTAAGCAAAGTTCCTTGTAGTACTTTTCCTTTCTTCGGTTTAGCTACAGGAAAACACTCGCCTGTCACTTGGTAGGCCTGCATATGCGGAAGTTCGGCATTCACTGTCGAAATATGTTTTCTAAACAATTGCCATCGTATTTTACGTATAAGTAGCGTGCCGTAACAAAACACATGTTGTTTCATTATTCAGATTTGATTGAACGACCGAGTAAGGCATGAACGGCAGCGAGAGGATCTTCTTTTTTATAAATAATGCGATAAACATGTTCGACGATGGGCATCTCGACTTTGAGTTGTTTTGCTAGTTGATGAGCTTCCTTTGCAGCATATACGCCTTCTGCAACTTGGCCTAGTTTCAATTGGATTTGTTCCAATGACTCGCCTGCGGCCAGGCTGATACCTACACGTCGATTTCTCGATTGATCATCTGTGCACGTTAAAACCAAATCTCCAAGTCCTGCGAGGCCCATAAATGTGCGAGGGTCTGCGCCTAAAGCTACCCCTAATCGTTGTATTTCAACTAACCCCCGAGTTATTAAGGCTGCACGCGTATTTGCTCCGAACTCAAGCCCATCCGCAATACCGGCGGCAATGGCAAGAACATTTTTTACGGCTCCGCCAACTTCTACACCGATTAGATCATTGCTGGTATAGGCGCGAAATGTTTCGTTGTGCATGATGTCAGCGACTTTGTTGGCGAATTCGTCATTATCGCAGGCAACCGTGATTGCAGTAGGAAGACCTTTGGCTACTTCTTTGGCGAATGTCGGCCCGGAAACGACAGCAACATTTCTGTCCTTTCCTAGCTCCTCAATACACACCTCGTGCATTAGTTTAAAACTATCTTTTTCGAATCCTTTGGTAGCTAACAGTACATCAGTCTGGGGTCTTATGTACTTGCCTATTTGATTTGCAACATGCCTGAATGCGGAGGAGGGAATGACCAACACGAGCAATTCACTTCTTGTGACTACAGTCTCTAGATCGCTTGTGGCGTGGAGAGTGTTCGGAAATACGACATCAGGAAGATAACGACTATTACGCGCTTCAAGTGACATCTTCTCAGCCTGATCTTTGTCTCTTGCCCAGAGAAATACGTCGTGACCGTTACGTGCAAACAAAATAGCCAATGCAGTTCCCCAGGAACCAGCACCTATAACGCCAACTTTATAGTTTTGTCGTTCAACCATTAATGCGTAACAGGTTCCTTGCCTCCCTCTGCTCTATCCTGCATGTGTTGCTGATATAGGGCATCGAAATTTATTGGGGCAAGTAATAACTGAGGAAATCCTGAGCGAGAAACAATATCCGAAATCGCTTCGCGCGCATATGGAAAAAGTATATTGGGGCAGTATGCACCGGCCATCACGCCCTTTTCCTGATCGTTATAGCCTTTGATAGTAAATATTCCGGCCTGCTGAACTTCCACTAGAAACGCGGTTTTGTCACCAAGCTTGGCAGTGACCGTGAGGGTGAGAACGATTTCCTGAACATTTTCATCCAGACGTTGAGTGTTATTATTTAACTGAAGATTGATATCTGGTTGCCATTGTTCTTTGAAAATTTCAGGCGTATTCGGTGCTTCGAGTGAAATATCTTTGGTGTAAATCTTTTGAATTGCAAATTCGCGGCTATCACTGTTTGACATTCTAAATCCTTATGCTTACGGTGTTTCCGTTTCCTAAGATGGCTCCGGCCACATATTTGTGTATTGGGTAATTGAGTCTAGTTCTTCCAGTTCTCAGTTGTCTTTGGAGATGCCTAGCAGTTCGTCCAGTTCGCCATCAAATGCGAGTTCCTGCATATCGTCAAAACCGCCTACATGGAAATCCTCAACGAAAATCTGAGGTACACTAGTGCGACGGCTTCTATCTTCCATTTCTATGCGCTTCGAGCTGTCTATATCTACACGTATTTCTGTGTAGTTAACACCCTTCTTGTCGAGAAAACGTTTGGCCATCGTGCAATAAGGACAGCTTCCTGTCGTATATATAGTGACTTGTTTCATGCCGCCTTTGCTTTCTTTTTCTTGCCAACAGCCCCGCTAACAACCGGCATATTGGCTTGAATCCACGCACTGATACCGCCACGCAAGTTGTATACCTGTTCGAAGCCGTGTTTTTTCAGAATTTGGGCGCCTCTTACTGAGCGATTACCAGACTGGCAATACACAATAATGGCTTGCTGTTTGAGTTTATCTAGCTCTCGGGCGCGGGACTCTAGAGCGCCAACTGGTATGTGGCTGGCGTTCTGTAGATGAGCCTGTTTAAATTCATTTTCCAAACGAACGTCAAGTACATGTGCCTCATTATTGATCAGCCTTACAGCCTCGTTAATTCCAATATGATTAACACCGCTAAAACTGGAATCGAGGATATTGCGCACTAAAAGTACGGAGAGCACAATGAACGCGCCTGTTAAGATCCATTCTTCTGCCACGAAGGCCATGAAGTTTTCCATTCAACTAACCTTTATTTCCGTAATGTTATATCTGATGTGCATGAGACGCGTATTTTATACAGGTAAAACCAAGCTTGATAGCCAAAGTAAGCTTTTTTAATTCCCTCTGGCCATGTAAAATACGCGCCCAAATTTAGTGTTGTTTTGGGCATCCGTGCCGCATATGTTTTGCAGGTGTTTATGCACTGCAGAAAACGTCCCGCATCATGCCGATGAGACGAAGTGTTCTGTTGTCACTGACTCTGTAATAGACACGGTTTGCATCCTTGCGGGAAGCTAGAATGCCCTTATCTCTGAGTATTGCCAGGTGTTGGGAAATATTGCTTTGCGAGGTTCCGACCATCTCCACAATATCTTGTACGCTGACCTCGTTAGGTCCAAGTGTACACAAGATTTTGAGTCGCAAGGGGTGAGCCATCGCTTTTATTGAGTGCGCGGCACGTTCAATATCTTCATCCTGAGTTGGTAGAGGGGTTAAATCGTCGTTTGTCATTTGAAAACCTGTATCAATTTCTGGCAACCATGTGCAGGAATTTTTTCGCCTAACACTATATTATTAAAACATTATACAATGATAATCTTTTTTTTAGCCCTGGCCACATAGATATTTTTTGTCCCTGTACTTAGGGAGTTTATTAGGGCTAGTCCTTTGTTTTATTGGATTTAAAAGGCCATAAATTTTTTATTGTTCAAGGAAAATATGAAAACTAAGCATCGACCTTTGTTGTTAATGATTCTCGATGGCTGGGGTTACCGAGAAGACCCTGAGTTTAATGCTATTGCACATGCAAATACACCCAATTGGGACCACATCTGGAATACTTACCCACATTCTTTGATCCGCGCCTCTGAGGCAGCGGTTGGGCTTCCGAACGATCAGATGGGGAACTCAGAAGTTGGTCACCTAAATCTTGGTGCCGGCCGAGTCGTTTACCAGGAAATTCTGAGAATAGCACGGTCGATAGAAACGGGAGAATTTTACGAAAATCGCACACTAACCCAGCCAGTTGATCTGGCCGTTCAGACCGGAAAAGCTGTTCACATTATTGGCCTATTGTCTGATGGCGGAGTGCACAGTCACGTTGAACATATTCACGCAATGGTAAAACTTGCCCTCAACAGAGGTGCAAAAAAAGTTTATCTACACGCATTTTTTGATGGGCGGGATACTGCCCCTAAATCTGCTGAAAAACACATCATAGAAATGGAGTCAAAATTCAAAGAGTTTGGCGGAGGCGAGTTCGCTTCCGTAGTCGGTCGTTACTATTCTATGGATAGAGACAATCGTTGGAAACGCGTCAAGAAGGCCTATGATGTTATCGCACATGGAGAAGCAAAATATTCAGCGACAACGGCGCTGGAAGCGCTTCAAAATGGCTACGATCGGGAAGAGACTGACGAATTCGTCAGAGCAACAGCAATCATGGGCACTCGTGATAAACCGGTTACGATAAACGATGGTGACGTGGTTTTCTTTATGAATTTCCGTTCCGATCGTGCGCGCCAATTAACACGCGCTTTCATCGAAAACGAATTTGACTGTTTCGATCGTGGTACAGCTCCCAAATTGGGCGCTTTTATAACATTGACCGAATATAACAGTGATTTTGATGTGCCTGTGGCTTATCCGCCGGAGAGACTTCAAAATGTTTTTGGTGAATATATCTCTCAGCTTGGTCTTCGCCAGCTACGAATTGCGGAAACAGAAAAGTATGCCCATGTGACGTTTTTTCTAAATGGTGGAAGAGACGAGCCTTTTGCGGGTGAAGATCGAATATTAGTCCCTTCACCAGACGTTGCGACCTATGACCTCCAACCAGAGATGAGTGCGCCCACGGTAACACAAAAGCTTATCGATGCAGTTACTGAAGATAAATACGATGTCATCATTTGCAATTTCGCTAATCCGGATATGGTCGGACACACGGGCAACTTCGAAGCGACAATAAAAGCAATAGAAGCGCTTGATATCTGTATTGGTAAGGTGGTTGACAAGGTCACCTCTGTTGGCGGAGAGATTCTCATTACCGCGGACCATGGTAACGCAGAGTTCATGCGTAACAAGCAAACCGGCCAGCCGCATACCGCACATACTACGAATCCAGTGCCATTTATTTATATTGGTCGTAATGCAGCGCTTGATGAAATCGGTGCATTGTCCGACGTGACCCCGACGATGCTGTATTTAATGGATATTGAAAAACCGAGAGAAATGGGCGGCCATAGTATGGTTAAACTGATCTAGTGGATTTTGCACAGGGATGTTTTCGCATTCCTTTTTGCACGCTGGTGCTTATAGCAACCAGTTTGTTTCTTTCTCGTCCTCTTTACTCAGCCGAATCACAATCAGAAAAGCTACACGCCGAAATAGAGCTGATTAAGGCAAATCTTTCCAGCACCCAACGTAATATCACGCAGGTTGAGCACCAACTGGAAACGCTGGACCAGGAAATCGCTAGCTCCACCAGGCAACTGGTATCTATCCGCCAAGATATATCCCAGGAAAGAAATGACTTAAGCGAAATTCGACGTCAGCTTAGCGAAGTCATGGATGAAAAAAGACGGCAAACTGACACCCTGGCTCAGCAAATTCGTACCCGCTACATGTTGGGTAGAGAGCCTTTGTTGAAAATGGCCTTGGGCCAGAACAATCCGGCGAAGATTGGGAGGCTGGTGACATATTACGATTATCTAAATCAAGCGTATGTTGGCGAAATAGAACATCTCGCCCGACGAAAAGACGCGCTATCGAGACTGAACACACAACTGGAACAACGTACAAAAAATCTTGAAACCCTATTGACGCGTCACCAATCAAGATTACGGGACTTTGAAAATCAAAAACAACGCCGTACGTTAGCAGTGGATAAGTTGCGAATAGAAGAGAGTGACTCCACTCAGCGTTTGGCCAAGATGTTGGCAGATTTTCGGCAGTTGGAACGTTTGACTGAGAAAATGGGTCATATTACTGACTTATCCGACTCTAAAGCCTCGTCTGGCATAGCATTCGCAAAGTTTAAGGGCTCACTGCCATGGCCTGTTGAAGGTAAATTGCTGGCGCAATTTGGTGGCTCGCGAGTGAGTAACGGTCAACTTTCGTGGCGAGGTATTTTGATTGACGCCGAGGAAGGTGATGTCGTTAAAAGCGTTGCGCCAGGTACTGTCGTATTCTCGGACTGGTTGCGAGGTTATGGATATATGCTAATTGTTGATCATGGCGCGGGTTATTTGAGCCTCTACGGTCACAATCAGGCCCTTATGAAACTGGTAGGGGACAAGGTTAAGCAGGGCGACAAAATTGCGCTGGTTGGACAAACGGGAACCACACGCAAACCCTCGCTTTATTTTGAAATACGTTTTAAGGGTGAGCCGGTTAACCCCCAGCGCTGGATTGCATCAGCCCGCTAAATTATGTGTGGTTCAGTGTTAAAAACGGTGTAATATTGTGCGATTTCAATAACTAACATATGGGTGCTTTCGCAGTTGCCTATTTGCTCAGCCGGTAGTGAGGCCGGGGAGAATAAGATGAAGCAGATGACCAAGACACTAACACTAGTAACAACAGGCCTGATACTCGGGATTGGAATCTCTATTGGACATGGAGTATTTGCTGAACGAGAGGATATCCCAGAGCGCGCGCCAATTCCCGTCGAGGAGTTACGTACATTTACTGAAGTCTTTGCAAAGATCAAAAGTGATTATGTCGAACCGGTTGATGACAAAACGCTGCTCGAAAATGCAATACGGGGCATGCTTAGCGGACTTGATCCACACTCCACCTATCTTGATCCAGAAGGTTACAAAGAATTGCAAGTTGGTACCACCGGACAATTTGGTGGCCTCGGAATAGAAGTCGGTATGGAGGATGGTTTTGTAAAAGTCATCTCGCCAATCGACGAAACGCCAGCGGAACGCGCCGGTGTTAAATCTGGTGACTTAATTGTACGCCTGGATGACACCCCGGTTAAAGGGTTAACGCTAAACGAAGCGGTCAAGATTATGCGTGGCAAGCCAGGCTCTGCCATCTTGCTTACCATAGTTCGTGAAGGTGAGGAAAAGCCGCTAAAGATTACAATTGTCAGAGACATTGTACGTGTGCGTAGTGTCAAGAGCCGTATTCTAGAACCTGGCTTTGGTTATATTCGCATTACCAATTTCCAGTCTAAGACGGGTGAAAACCTGATCGAGGAAATAGAGGATATGCAGAAGAAGACTGATAACAAGTTAAAAGGCCTGATTCTGGATCTGCGTAATAATCCGGGTGGGGTCTTAAGTGCAGCTGTTGATGTTTCTGATGCGTTCCTGACGGGAGGTTTGATTGTCTATACCGAGGGAAGGGACAAAGATTCACGACTAAAATTTAATGCCACGCCAAACGATATTTTGAACGGCCGTCCGCTCATCGTAATGGTAAATGGTGGCTCTGCATCGGCATCCGAAATCGTAGCAGGTGCGCTTCAGGATCATAAACGCGCCATCATTTTGGGCGAAAAAACCTTCGGTAAAGGTTCTGTGCAAACGATATTGCCAATGAACACCAATGCCGCCTTGAAACTGACGACTGCTCGCTACTACACGCCTTCCGGGCGTTCCATACAGGCAGAAGGGATTGAGCCGCACATCAAATTGCAAACCGTTAGAGTTTCCACCGTAGATAATCAATTTGAAAGGATTAAAGAAGCGGATCTTGCTGGTCACCTGGAAAATGAGGAAGACCGTAAAGCCAAGCAAGAGAAAAAGGCCAAAGACGGTGAAGGTGAAGAAAATCTTGCTCAAAGCGACTATCAATTGTATGAAGCGTTGAATACCTTACGTGCACTCAGCATAATGGAGTCTGGAGCCAGAAATTAAATCGGGTCGCTGATTTGTACATCAGTCGATATTTCAAAGATCAGGGTTTATATGGGCAGAAACCTATCAAAGTGGTTATCGCTTCGATAGGTTTTTGTTTTGCACTCTTGTGGCTCGGTTTTCCATTATCTGCGTTAGCTTCAGGTTTGAATACCGGGCAGATTGCGCGTCCGGTAGTCGCTATAGTCATAGATGATATAGGCGACAACCTCGAAAACGGTGAGCGGGCCATCTTGCTTCCTTATGCGCTTACTTACTCTTTCTTACCCCACACGCAATATTCTTTAGCGCTAGCACGTTTGGCCGAAAAAAAGCGCAAGGAAATTATGCTGCATTTGCCCATGGAACCGATGGGTGATGAAGCAATGGGGCCGGGGGGCTTGCAGCTGGAAATGGAGCGCGAAGTTTTTGTTCGAACCTTGCATGATGATATGCAGTCCTTGCCCCATTTTGTGGGAATCAATAACCACATGGGTAGCCGCCTTACCCGTTTCTCGGTGCCGATGCGCTGGTTAATGGAAGAACTGAGTCGAGTTGAAGATGTCTATTTTGTCGACAGTTTTACCACTACCGATAGTGTTGCGTACGAAACTGCTCGCGAATATTCCATTCCGACGCTGACTCGGGACGTCTTTCTTGATCACAATAGAAATTTTTCTGACATGCCGATGCAATTTGCACGTTTGCTGGCAATCGCTAGGAAACACGGTACTGCATTGGCTATTGCGCATCCCCATAACGACACATTGGAATTTCTGGATAGAATGCTGGCTGAGTTGCCACACCAGGGCTTTCAACTGGTACCGGTCAGTCAATTAATTGAATTTCGAAAAAGGAGGAATACAACATGGCGAGCGTCCTTGTCCCTCTTGCCGAAGGATTTGAAGAATTAGAAGCTATTAGTATTACGGATCTATTGACCCGTGCCCAGGTTGATGTCGTGACTGCTGGTTTGAAAGACGGGCCAGTTCGGGCAAGTCGCAATATTTGCGTTGTTCCGGAAACGACGATTGATCAGATTGGGGATAGACTGTTCGATATGGTGGTGTTACCCGGTGGCCAACCGGGGAGTAACAATCTCGCAGCAGACAAGCGAATACTCGATATTTTGAGAAGACATTACGATGCGGGTAAGTTTATCGCAGCTATTTGTGCAGCGCCTAAGGTATTGGCTAGTGCTGGCCTGTTGGATGGCAAAACAGCGACCAGTTATCCGGGTTCACTAGAAGGGATCAATATCGAGAACTTTAACTATAGCCATGACCCCATAGTTAGCGACGGCAATGTGATAACATCTCGAGGTCCAGGTACGGCAATGGATTTCGCACTCCATCTGGTGGAGCTTTTGATGGGCGAACAAACCCGTCATAACGTGGAATCTCATCTACAACGACCCGTGTAGCCGGGAACATCACCGCGTTAATCCGGTCTATATACCACGGTCGCGAGCTTGTTTGTATTCGGCGCAGATTTCGCTTACTCAAGCACATTTCAGAGTCAGTTTAGGGCTGAAAGCAAGTTGCTTTAATAGTTGTTTATCAGGGAACAAGGCATGACAGTTTCTGCAATTTTTAAATCTCACCTGGAATTACTAAATCAGAAAATTATTGGACAACAGTATCTTACGGAAAGGATGTTTATAGCACTTCTGGCAGATGGCCACTTGCTGGTAGAAGGTGCGCCGGGTTTGGCAAAAACAACGGCGATTAAAGAATTAAGTCAGGGCCTGGAAGGAGATTTTCATCGCATTCAATTCACGCCTGACCTTTTGCCCGCAGATTTGACGGGAACTGAAATCTATCGTCCACAGGATGGCAGCTTTATTTTTCAAAAGGGTCCACTGTTTCACAATCTGTTACTTGCTGACGAAATAAACCGAGCACCGGCAAAAGTTCAATCGGCTCTGCTCGAGGCCATGGGTGAGCGACAAATTACTGTCGGTGGTGAAACTTATCCCTTGCCACAACTCTTTTTGGTAATGGCTACCCAAAACCCGATTGAGCAGGAGGGAACCTACCCTTTACCGGAAGCTCAACTTGATCGTTTCCTCATGCACATCAATATCGGTTTTCCCGATAAAGAGTCAGAAAAATCTATCTTGCGATTAGTTCGACAGCAATCGATGAATTTAATTACCAATGAACCGAAAGTTGAAAATAACCGCATTTCACAGGAAATTTTGTTTAAGGCGCGTCAGGAAGTTCTTGAGATCCACATGGCTGAAAACCTGGAGGAGTATTTGGTGCAACTGGTTATGGCCTCAAGGGAAGCAAAGCGTTGGAGTGATGATCTCCATCGATGGATTCGTTTTGGCGTTAGCCCCCGTGCGACCATCGCGCTTGATCGTTGCGCGCGTGCGCATGCCTGGTTGAATGGACGAGATTTTGTTTCCCCCGACGATATTCAAACCATTGCGCCTGATGTCATGCGTCATCGGATTTTATTGACATATGAAGCGGAGGCAGAGGGTATCGATGCCGATAGAGTGGTACGCGAAATTCTGAACCGCGTACCAGTGCCTTGATTCGGGTTTGTAAATGTTACGTGGTAACGGAATCTGGGCGGAAGTCGATGAATTAATTGCTCTAAAGGCTTTTGCGGGTCAAATTTTCAAACGAGCAGAAAAAAAATCTTCCTCACCTCTTGCTGGTGGTTATGCCTCACCTTTTCGCGGCAGAGGTATCGATTTTAGTGAGGTCAGAGAATACCAGCCTGGTGACGATATTCGTTCGATAGACTGGCGTGTAACTGCCCGTACCGGAACGCCCCACACTAAATTGTATATCGAAGAAAGAGAACGCCCGGTTTTCTTTATTCTGGATTTTAAGCCATCCATGTTTTTCGGTACGCGACAAGCATTCAAATCGGTAGTGATGTGTTACCTGAGTGCATTGTTGGCATGGGCGGCTACTGGGCATGGAGATCGTGTTGGTGGCCTTCTCTACGGAAGTGATGATCTGGTCTTTCTCAAACCGCTATCAGGAAAGCGAGGTCTTCTCCGATTTATCAATATGATTTCTTTGTGGAGCAAAAAAATTCCCGATAGCTATCCAAACATAGCTTTTAACGACGAGGCGGTGATTCGGCGAGCAAAATCCCTCATTAGACCTGGTAGCCTCGTCTATATATTGAGCGATTTTCGAACTATTAGTGAAGACTTTGAACGTCAATTAAATTCACTCGCGCGCCATTGTGATGTTGTAGCGATAAATATTGCCGATCATCTTGAACGAAATCCGCCGGCGCACAATCAGCTACGCATATCGGATGGAAAACAGTCTGCCACAATTGACACCTCAACAAAGGCTTCAGTATTTAAGCTGCGTTCCCAGCACGAATCTCGCCTCAAAAGGTTCGAATCTTTATGTTCGCGACACGGAATACATTCACTTGTCTGTTACACCGATGATGAATGGGCGGAAGTACTGAGGCAAGGTCTGGCTGTTCGCCACCATAATTCTAAGAGTGCTATACGATGAACGATCTGGCATCTGTTTTAGCCAAAATGCGTGATATTCATCCCCCAGAACAAGTTTCCTGGTGGCCACCGGCGCTGGGATGGTGGTTGCTGGTTTTAATTCTGTTATTTACCTGGATTTCTTGGAAACTGTGGAAACGTCGGGCTAGCTCTGTATTGCGCACAATAGCAAAAAAAGAATTTGAACGTCTATTACGTGACTTTGAAATAGACAGAAATAAGAATTCACTATTGCAGGAAATTTCCATTTTTCTGAGGCGTACGGCGCTTGCGGCGAATTCCGCAACAAACGCTTCCTTAACTGGTATTTCCTGGTTGCAGTGCCTGGATGAATTGTCGAAATATAAAATGTTTGAAAATGGTGCTGGACGAATTATTTCCGAATTACCCTATCAAGCTAACCAAGATTTTGAAGCACAGAGCCTTTTGAAAGAGCTTCGAGTGTGGGTGAATAAACTGAAATGATAGAGTTCGAATGGCCATACTTCTTTTTTCTTCTTCCACTGCCAGTGTTGACGTGGTTGATTTCCCGCAAGACCAAGACTAAAGAGGTTTCTGCGCTGAAAACCCCTTTTTATCAAGAATGGTTAACAGCGCAAGATGTGAACGTAAGGATAAAAAAATCACGGCCATGGAAGTTTTTCGTTGCCTTACTCGCATGGTGTCTTCTTATCACAGCTACTGCCAGACCATCTTGGATTGGAGAAGCCATCGAAATTCCGATCAGTGGTCGGGATTTAATGATGGCGGTCGATTTGTCTGGCAGTATGGAAGTGCCTGACTTCCGCCTCAATGGAGATCAAGTCGATCGGCTAACAATAGTCAAAGAGGTTGCGGGTAAATTTATTGAAAGAAGAGTGGGCGACAGAATAGGACTGATACTCTTCGGCAAACGCGCCTATGTGCAAACACCTTTAACATTTGATTTAACAACAGTGCAAAATATGTTGAATGAGTCAGTAATTGGTCTGGCTGGAAAGGAAACGGCAATTGGTGATGCGATTGGCCTAGCGGTGAAACGCCTTAGAGAAAGACCTGAACAAAGTCGAGTATTGATCCTGTTAACCGATGGCGCAAACACCGCCGGTGAAGTAGCACCAGAACAGGCGGCCAGTTTAGCAGCTGAAGCTGGCCTAAAGATCTACACAATAGGCGTTGGTGCGGACAAGATGGAGATCAGTTCGTTTTTTGGTTCCCGGACTGTGAATCCCTCATCTGATCTTGATGAGGCGACGCTAACAAAAATTGCCGAACTAACCGGTGGGAAATATTTTCGTGCGCGAGATACGCAAGGTCTGGAGGACGTATACACCCAACTGGATGAACTGGAACCAATGCGATCAGATAGCGAAGTGTTTCGTCCGCGTAAACAAATATTTTTCTGGTTTCTGACGCTAGCATCCATTTTGTACATTGGAATATTTTTATCGAGAGTGATTGCTTTTTTGCGTGTGGACAATTCTCACACAGCAGGACGAAGCAATGTCTGAATTTATGAACAATTTTCAATTTCTTCGCCCATATTGGCTTTTCGCCATCATTCCATTGTTGTTAGCGATAGTGTATTGGAACCGATTTATTACTGTTCAAACCGACTGGCACGATTACGTCGATGCGAAATTTCTCGAACCATTAGGTTTGGGTAAAGCAGAAAAAAAGAGTAGCAGTCGTTTACCAAGACTGTATTCTTTCGTGGCTGGGATTCTCTGTATTTTCGCTTTGGCTGGGCCAGTGTGGCAGAAACTTCCACAACCGATCTTCAAAATTGAGCAAGCGAGAGTCTTTGTCCTTGATTTGTCTGAATCCATGCTGGCGGCTGATGTAGCGCCAAATCGTCTCGCCCGGGCAAAACTGAAACTTTTAGATTTGTTAAATTTGAGTAAAGAAGGTCAATCTGCCCTGGTGGTTTTTGCTCAGTCTCCCTATGTGGTTTCTCCATTGACAGATGATGCACAAACTATTGCAGCCATGGTACCTCCGCTCTCAACCGATATTGTTCCTGTACAGGGCGACGATGTCGATGCGGCTATAGAACAGGCGCGTGACCTTCTTGTACAAGCGAATTTGAGTCGTGGCGAAATCATTCTTATTGGTGATAGTGTTGTTAAGGACGATACAAATTTACGTCGATTGCAGGACGATGGATTTAAGCTCAATGTTCTGGCTGTTGGAACAGAAAAAGGAGCGCCAATTGAGGCGACAAACGGGGGGTTTCTAAAAAATTCTCAAGGCGCAATATTGATGCCTCGTCTCGACACTCAGTCGATGAAATCTATGGCTGATTTGAGTGGCGGTCGATACAGTGAAATTTCTATTGACGACAGCGATCTGAAAATTTTAATGACAGAGCCAGGTGCTACTGATATGCGATTCTCAGAATCTCAGGATGAAAGAGTGAGCGATCAATGGAGGGAAGAAGGGCCATGGTTGCTCGCATTAGTAGTAATTATTGTTGCGCTTAGTATGCGTAGGGCTTGGCTATTTAGCATTGTGCTGGTTGCTACTATTGCGCCCTACGATCCGCTGTATGCAGCCGACTTTGATATGTTATGGAAAAACGATGATCAACGCGGCAAACAATTGTTTGATGAAAAGAAGTACCGCGATGCAGCACAAACTTTCGGAGATACGCGTTGGCAGGCAACGTCGCTGTATCGAGATAATAAATTCGCTGAGGCTCTGGAACGCTTCTCTAAAGAAGGTGATGTAGAAGATATATACAATCGAGCCAATACATTGGCCAAATTGCAGAAAATTGAAGAGGCTATCAAAACCTACGACGAGGTATTGAAACGTAGCCCACAACACGAAGACGCCCAGCATAACCGAGACTTGCTGCAATCCTTTCTCGATCAACAAGAAAACAAGCAACAAAATGGTCAGGGAGATGAGCAACAAAATAACGAACAACAAAACCAGGACGAAAAGCAAGGCGCTGATGGACAACAGGGTAACGAAAACGATCAACAAGAAAACAATGCTGATCAATCGTCTGATAAGAGTAAAGGTCAACAATCTCAGCAACAACAGCAAGCCAGGGAAAAAGGAAAAGAACCATCCGATAATGAGTCGCAACAAACCGCTCAATCTGGGCAAGATAAAAAAGAGGAAGCGGAACAGGAGACACAGTCGCAAGTAGCAAAACAGGATGATGAGAATAAGCAGGAAATGGCAGAAGAGAAGCAAGCTGTGGCGGCTACGGACTCCAAGGAGGCTTATACCGAAGAGTCTCAAGCGATGGAGCAATGGTTGAGACGCATTCCTGATGATCCCGGTGGCTTACTAAGACAAAAATTTATCATTCAGCATCGTATGCGAGATGCACAGAGGAGATCAGAATAATGAGACGTTCACTGATTATAGGCCTCATCTTCAATCTAATTTTCATACCTGTGTCACTGGCCGCACCGAAAGCGATGCTGGATAGAACGCAAATCACAGAAGGTGAAACGGTACAGTTAGTCATCGAAGGAGATGAAGGAGAACCGGATTTGTCGCCTCTAGAGGCATTGTTTGATGTCTTAGGTACCTCTACCTCAAGCCAGGTAAACATCATCAATGGTCGAATGACTTCGAATAAACGCTGGATTGTTAGTCTTAGCCCTAAGCAAACGGGTACGCTTGTGATTCCCTCCATTACAATGGGAGGGCAAAAGACTGCACGCTTGCAACTGGTGGTTGACGCAGCAGGAACGAGAGCTTCCACCCAAAACGGGAATCCCGTGTTTGTCGAAGTGAACGCAGATCCGAAACAAGCCTATGTGCAATCTCAAGTGATTTATACAGTAAAGCTATACCACGCAGCAGATATACGAGATGGGGGTCTGTCTCAGCCAACGATTGATAACGTAGTAACCGAACGTCTTGGTGAAGACAAAAACTACCAAAGCCAGGTCGGGGGCCAACTTTACCAGGTTACCGAACGTCGCTACGCTTTATTTCCCCAGGCGAGTGGCGATATGACGATTCCCCCGATGGTGTTTAGTGGGCAAATTGTCGATATGCGATCGATGATGAACAACCGAGGATTAGATCCTTTTAATCGTTTTTTTAATCAGCCTACGTTTCGCCCGATTCGTCTACGTAGCAAATCGATCACGATACAAGTTAAACCTAAGCCTGCAGAAGCAGGAAATGGAGCCTGGCTTCCTTCCAGAAAACTGGACTTGACGGAAACGTGGTCAGAAAAACTGGATCAACTCAAGCCAGGGGAGCCGGTGACCAGAACGATACGTATAGAGGCTGTCGGTTTGACTGGCGCACAACTTCCAGAAATAAACATAGTTGAACACCCTGCATATAAACAGTACCCAGACCAGGCGCGTGTTGAAAATCTCGACGGTGGTGATTCCTTGATTGGATTGCGAGAACAAAAAATCGCCATTGTGCCAAATCAAGATGGTTTGATAACGCTTCCTGAAATCAAACTGGAGTGGTGGAATACACAGAAGAATAAAAAGGAAGTAGCGCTAATCCCCGCCCGTCAACTCAAGGTTCAAGCTCCTCAGGTAAAACCTTCGGGCGCCGACAATAGCAAGTCAGGTGGAGAACTACCGGCAATTCAACCTCGACTGTCAGCTGCAAAACAACAAACACTTCCTATTGCCGGCGGCGTTAGTGAAATTTGGGTATGGGTCAGTTTGATTAACCTAATAGGTTGGTTGACCACTGCCTGGTTATGGTGGCGTTCACGTGCGATTGGTATTCCTTCGACAGTTACCAGCAATAATGGAAAGATAGTCGACGCGACAAACCCGGCGCAAAAAAAGGCAGCGATTAAGGTCGCCTGTTTGGAAAACAGTCCCGCCAAAACGCGTAACGCACTCATTGCATGGTCTCAGGCAAATTGGCCCGAAGTGGCCCCATCTAACCTACACCAGATCAAGTCCTGTCTGGAGTCTGATAGAGCCAAAGCGCTGTTGGATGAATTGGACCAGGTGTTGTACGCACGAGGCGAACAGCGCTGGGATGGGCACCGCTTTTGGGATGAAATAGCGCCGAGTCTGAAAATGCCGATGTCTGAATATCGTGAAAATTTACCCAAACTGCCACAGCTTTATCCTGTATGAGACTAAGTACCAACCCGTAACGCTTTTTTAGCTGTCCTGGGATTGGTATCATGCCCAGGTTTTTTACGTGTTACTGAGGAATAGCCATGGCAGGAAAGAAATCGCCGCGCAGAGCCCAAAAAAAAGAGATTTTGCGTCGATTCGACGACAGTTTTGACCTGATCCAGCTGGATCTGGGTTTTGAAGTGAAACGCATCAAGCCAAAAGCGATGCTGTACGGCTTGCTTACCGCATTCACACTCTACGGCATTGCATTCAGTCTGACCTATTATGCAATGAGCAACAACAACTTACCCTTGGACCTTTTTTCCAAATTGGTTTGGGTCATCATGATACCAACGACTATCGTCGGCTTCTTTGTATGGCAGCTAAGCAGAAACCGCATGGAATACCCGGTTCGTATGCGTATTCGTGAATATATACATGCCATTGAATCAAAAGGTGGTTTGCTGTGGCGATTCTCACCCCTGCTGGATTTGCTACCTACACCGAATCCCGATGTGAAAAAAGCCTTTGCCTATTCTGAACAAGACAAGATCGAAAAGCTGGATATTGATGATTATATTTTGGCTGTAGATACCTTGAGGGAACTACTGTTTGATAGTCAAAGCAACCGTTTTACTAGCCAACTTGCTGAAAAGCTGGAAGATAATTTTAGTCAACAGACGAGGGCGGCATAGCCTCTATTTCAGTTCGATATAAGTTTTTTCCTATAAAATTCAGGCCGTTGTTCAAAAAATGAGTTATTGAAATGCGGCAAATATCTTCATTTATTTTTATCTTTATTACGGGCTTAATTCTGTCTGCTTGTTTTCATAAGGCTGAAGAACCCAATCTTGGTGCAATGGATCTTGCGCTTTTTCATCCGGAACTGCCTAGTCATGGGACGTATGCGGAGCTATTGGGCGCACCGCAATTGGAAATTAGTACTATTGAAGACGCTCAGGACATATCGGGCAAAATCGTCCTTCGACTGCTTAACCATATGGCTATCTACAGTGATGAAGTGGATCTCCTCGCCTCATCAGGTATAGGCACGATTGGTTTGGCGCCGGCTTTTAAACCCAAGGGAAAACCAAGAATTCTGTATGCAAATACCTGTGTAGCGGAAGGTGATAGTGAGGAACTGGACGCAAGCGAAGTTGACGTCAAGAATCTGGAGAATTTGACATCGGTGTTTCTTGATGACAAAGACAACAGTGGCACGGTATCGGAAGGCGACGGGTGGATACAGCTGATATCACATTGCGAAGAATCCGATCTTTCGAATACAACCGGGACGTTGTATTTCAGCAACTTTGCACACCAACAGGATGCCCTGACCGGTGTAGACGCGCCAATTGCCGAATTGAAAGTGGATGCACACTTCGAATCGCAGTATGTGAATACCTTTCCATTGTCAATTATGTTTGAACACTTCAGTGCGATATTCAATCGAAGTTATGACGCAAATGACTTTGTCACCAGTTCGTTTGTGGTTGTGCCAGGGGCGCATTCTATGGCAACGCGAACGGCTTCTGAAGAGAGTATTCAGCAATATGTGCTGTTTTATGAGGACGCTTCTGTTACCTATGTTGAAAGTGCCGATGACGAATTTGAATATATAAACTTTAAGGGAAAGTATTACGACAGCGATCTTGATGCTCATATCGTTGTTGATGATTTACAAATGACGTTTGACTATGCCTACGATAATAATCTTGGTGCACTTACCGAGCTTAGTATGACACTAAATTCTGAGGCCGTTACAGTCTCATTTGCCGACAGTATGATTACAATTACTATGGGCAGTGAAAGTGTTGAATTATCAATCTCAGAATTTTTAGGCGCGGAATATCAAAGTATCGTTCCGATGGATTAGCTTTTCTCCTAGTTGGCTAAAAAGGGTATCATATCGATACCCTTTTTTTATCTTTGGAAGACAATGCATCACATAGAAATTCGTGAAAGCAGCCGTGCCCGGCACCTGAGCTTGAAAATCACTTCATATGGTCAGATCGTGGTAACTGTTCCTCGACGAATGCGCAATGTTTGTGTGTCAAGTTTTGTACAACAGCATCGCGAATGGATCGATAGTCGCTTGGATAAATTACGGCAAACTCGCCAGGTGTCTGCTGAAGCTGATGTAATGGAACCGAAGCAGATTACCTTGTTGGCCACGGACGAAAGTTTTATCGTCGAATTAAAGTCGAAATGTTCGCAAAATAATCGTATCTGCGAATATCCCGGCCGTTTATTGGTAGAAAATTCTGGTACAGTTGTGTTAGCCGACCAGTTGAAACATTGGATGCAAAAAAAATCAAAATCTGTGCTATTGCCATGGCTGGTACAGAAAAGCCAAGAAACCGGCCTTGTTTACAAAAAAGTAAGTGTGCGAGGGCAAAGAACCCGCTGGGGAAGTTGTACTGCGACAGGAAATATTAGTCTGAACCGTAATCTTCTTTTTGTACCGCCAAACTTGCTCGACTATCTTTTGCTTCATGAGTTATGCCATACACGCCACTTAAACCACTCACGTAAATATTGGGAGCTTGTTGCCAGTTTCGAACCAGACTATCGAAATCTGGAGCAACAACTCTCCCATGCATATAGCTACGTCCCTATGTGGGCAGTTATATAAAATCGACAATTCGTATTACAGGGAAATATAGACTTTCCCATCTTTGACACTACATGTGTAGGTTGCGAGATCTTTTTCGCCCCTGATGAAGTTTAGAGCTTGTATGCCCGGTGGAAAATTTGCCCATTTGCAGGCCTTGCCATCTCGAATATCGAATTCTGCACGATGAAATTTACACTGTATCTTGCCGTCTCCAACGATTTTTCCCTTGGCTAGAGGAGCACCCAAATGGGGGCATTTGGCTTGTGTGGCAAAAAAACCGTCAGGAAGATGATAAAGTACGTATTTTTCACCGGAAGCTTCTACAGCCTTCAGGGTGTTTAACGGGACGTCAGACTCATTTGCTACCAAAACATCAGCCATGATTTCTCCAAAATATGTGATTTAATCCTCGAATTCTAACACAAGCGAGTGTATAGGGCTGAGAGAGTACGGTGGTCAAAATGTAAATGAGCGGTGTGTCATATTTCTGTAACATAGATAGGGCTTAATTCGAATTCAGATAAAAAGTGTCATCTATGAAAGAAATCCATTTATTGATTGTAGAAGATGAGCCAGCTATCAGAGATATGCTCGATTTCAGCCTGGATCACAAAGTTTTTCGCTTAAGCATGGTCGAAAATACCGCGCAGGCGCGTCAAATAGTGCTTGATGATCCCCCTGATCTTATCGTTTTAGATTGGATGCTTCCAGGTGAGTCTGGTGTCGAGTTTGCGCGATATTTGAAGTCACAGGAATTCAGCAAAGAAATTCCAGTTATTATGCTGACAGCAAAAGGTGAAGAAGATGATAAGATCCGTGGCCTGGAAGCGGGTGCAGACGACTATGTGACTAAACCCTTTTCACCACGAGAGTTAAGCGCAAGAATTAAAGCGGTCCTCCGTAGAGGCTCTTCTGCCACGACAACGGTCTTTGAGTTCGAGGCCCTCGTCCTCGATGTTGAAGCGCATCGCCTTACCATAGATAAGCAATTAATTGAGCTTGGACCTACAGAGTTTCGGCTTTTCAAATTTCTTTTGAGCCACCCCGAAAGAGTGTATAGTCGCGGTCAATTGTTAGACCGGGTTTGGGGCAATAACGTCTATGTTGAAGAACGCACTGTCGATGTGCATATTCGCCGACTACGTAAAGCCCTGGGAAATTCAGGGTACGACAAGTATGTCCAGACTGTCCGAGGCGCGGGCTATCGCTTTTCCAAACAGGTATAGGTTTGTCACGCAATACCGTCACTGAATTGACCAGATTTTTTCTTCTTCTGGGCTTATCTGCTTTCATTGGCAGCCTTTTCGGTGCGGCACAGCTGTTCGCGCTGTTTACTTCTATAGGCATTTCCCTATTCCATATTGTACGCATTACCCGTCTAGAAGAATGGATGGGCAGTAGTCAGAGGGAGGTACCCGAAGCGAATGGTATATGGGGCAAGATTTATGATCATTTACATCGCAATCAGAAGCGTAATCACGCGCAAAAAAAGACGCTCGCTGCAGCGTTGTCACGCTTTCGACAGATTACCGCTGCATTGCCCGATGGCGTGGTGATTCTGCAGCGTGACCATATTATCGATTGGTGTAATGACTCATCAAAACGTCTTTTAGGAATTCGAACTCCCCACGACATCGGACAGCCAATTACTAATCTTATACGTATTCCTGCATTTTCAAAGTATTTAAAAAAGAACGAGTTTAATGAGACGCTACAAATTCGTTCTCCTGAAAACGAATTCATCAGTTTGAGTATTCGTATTGTACCGTACGGTAAAGACCAAAGTTTAATGCTGGCGAGAGATATGACGAAAATTAATCGTCTTGAACAGGCTAGAAAAGACTTCGTTGCGAACGCATCCCATGAACTTCGTACGCCCTTAACCGTGGTAAACGGCTATCTTGAGGCCCTGGCAGAAGACGATAGCGAGGAATTGAAACGATACTCGATGCCCATTCAAGCCATGCGTGAGCAAACGCTACGCATGCAAAACATCGTTGAAGATCTGCTGGTACTTTCTCGACTCGAAAACTCCGCGACCTTTAACGATACCGAAAAAGTTGATATAGCTGCACTACTAAATGAGGTTTATTTAGAGACACAAAAGCTGGCTAAGGAAAAGAATCAAATCGTTTCCTTGAATTCGGATGTCAAGCACTTGGTGCTGGGTAACCACGGAGAATTGTATAGCGCAATTTCAAATCTTGCGTTTAATGCGGTTCGATATACACCGGTAGGCGGAAAAGTATCTCTGTCCTGTAGGGATGCTATCGACGGTATTAAAATTTCGGTTGAAGACAGTGGTATAGGCATTGCGCCTCAACACATTCCGAGGCTTACAGAGCGTTTTTATCGTATCGATACAGGTCGTTCAAGAGAAACGGGTGGAACAGGCCTTGGACTGGCAATCGTTAAACATGTTTTAATGCGCCACAATGCAAGGCTGGAAATTGAAAGTAACGTAGGTAAAGGTTCGAAGTTTACTGTCTTTTTCCCAGAGTCTCAGTTTCTCAATGACAGCGACGATGTCACAAAAATGTCATAAATCTTTAATAGTATTGTCACCTGACTGATCGACACTCGTTCTCTAATGATTTATTTGATCTACAGGAGCATTTATATGAGATCTTTGTACATGTCAGGTATATTTTTCCTTAGCCTGATTTTCGCTTCCTCGGCCATGTCCCAAAGCAGTGTGGATGAAGGCCTTCCAAACTACTCCAAAGCAAGTGGTGTATCCGGCAATATTTCCAGTGTTGGATCAGATACCTTGGCGAACTTGATGACGTTGTGGGCGGAAGAATTTAAACGCCTGTATCCCAATGTGAACGTACAAATTCAGGCCGCGGGTTCTTCGACGGCTCCTCCGGCACTAACAGAAGGGACTTCGAATCTTGGACCTATGAGCCGTAAAATGAAGGACAAAGAAATCGAATCTTTTGAAAAACGACACGGATACAAACCAACGGCGATCCCGGTTGCGATTGATGCCCTGGCGGTTTATGTCCACAAAGATAACCCAATCAAGGGTCTAAGTATCAAAGATGTCGATGCGATATTTTCCAGTACCCTGAAATGTGGTGCCGACAAGCCATTCCAGACATGGGGTGACGTGGGTTTAACCGGAAGTTGGGGAAGCCGTACGCTACAGCTATTCGGTCGTAACTCTGTTTCAGGTACCTATGGCTATTTTAAGCAAAAGGCCTTGTGTAAGGGCGATTTTAAAAACACAGTGAATGAGCAACCCGGTTCAGCCTCTGTTGTACAGTCTGTATCTTCTTCCTTAAATGGTATCGGTTATTCAGGCATTGGTTATCGCACCTCCGGTGTACGCGCATTGCCGTTGAGCAAGAAGCCGGGTAAACCCTTTGTTGACGCAACTGCCGACAATGCTGTAAACGGCACCTATCCTCTATCACGTTTCCTCTATGTTTATGTGAATAAGCATCCGAATAAGCCTTTGCCTCCCTTGGAAAGGGAATTTCTCAAAATGGTTTTATCCAAAACCGGCCAACAAGTGGTAATTAAAGATGGCTATATTCCTTTACCCGCAAAAACAGTTGAAAAACTGTTGGCGGCGGAATTGAAGTAATTCTAGTAGCGGTAATTGTTGCGGCCAGAGTATGTATAAACGAAAACCACGTATTTTGTTTGTTTCTCTGGCCGCCAACGGAGCTGCGCTAATTGCCCATGAAATTTGCGCTAAAAGCTCGTCAGAGTACCTGGATTCACGCGGTGTTTTTTTACCGTTGAGTGAAACCAAAACGAAAGAGGAGCAGAGTCTAAGTGAAATTACGCAAACTCGAGATCGTCGTCTGGCAAAAGAAGACTTGGACTGGGCCGACCTTATTGTTGAGATCGGTGGCGTCGAAATATCCTCGGAATTCAAAATTCCGCAGACGACTAGTCGAAAAAAGTGGACACTTGATGACGCTTTGTTGCAGGCCGCAGGGATCTCAGACGATGCATCAGGGTGTGACAATATTTCTAAGGAATTTGATCGCCGTATCAAGAGCATGGTAGCGGGAATACGTATGCTGTCATCCTCAGACTAGATCTGTAACATTTCTGTAACATGACGGTAATAATATTGCTGCCATGAACAAACCCACAAATACACAATCACTTCTTCCTTCTGGCGTAGAAGCACTTCGTCGTCATAAGCGTCGTATTTTATTGGATAAATTCTGTCGTTACGGAATAGGGTTTGGTGGCGTTGGCGTCATTATCGCTATTACGCTTATTTTCTTTTATCTTTTCTGGGTGGTTTTGCCTTTATTGTCCTCAGCAAAAATTGAACAGTTTTCTCACTTTCCCGTACCCGGTTCCGGCAAGACAGTCTTTTACAGTGTCGAAGAACAAACCGATCTGGCATTGCGCATAACTGACACTGGCCAGTTGATATTTTTCGATACTAAATCGGGCGAAATTAGAGAAACGCTTGAAATACCGACTCCCGAAGGTGCGTCAATCTCGGTGATCGAGCGAGGTGATCCGACGCTGGGTGAGTTTGTCGTTGGTTTCGACAATGGTAGTTTTTATGCTGGTAAGATTGCCTACAAAATTAGCTATCCTGGTAATGTTCGCACCGCGAAGCCATCGCTTGAACATCTTAGCGGGGAGGAGCCTCTGCCGCTAATTGATGACGTAGAGGACGCGGTACGTTTAATCGCCATCCAAAGTGGCGAGGAAGGCTTTACCGTTGCAGCGACATTGTCCGATGGCCAGCTGATGGTGGCGGGTTTCGAAAAAGAAGAATCTCTTTTTGACTCTGAAGTTTCCTATTCTAAAACATCGGGATTGATTGAGAACGTTGAAGGCGATTTTTCCCGCCTGCTCTTGAATAAAACCCAGGATGTTCTTTCGGTACTCAGTGATGACAAAATCCTGTATCGCTTTGACATTCGAGACAAAGAAGAACCCGGTGTAGTCGAGCAGGTTGACGTCTCGGACGGCGCGCGCGTTACAGACATGCGCTATCTCGCGGGCTCAGTTTCTTTGTTAATCGCAAATGACAATGGCAACATTTCGCAGTGGTTTGCTGTTCGAAATGAGAATAATGTTAAAGGGTTGACTCGGATTAGAGACTTCGAGATGGAGTCACGTAGTTCTGTCAAACTCGCACCTGAATATTTCCGCAAGAGCTTTGTCGCCTTTTCTGAAGACGGCAATGCTAGTCTTATTCATACCACCGCGCAGCGAGTTTTGTTAACGGAGCGCTTATCGGATAAGGAATTTGTTAACGCGAGTTTTGCACCTAGAGCCAATTTTCTCATTGCAGAGACGAGTAACGGTGAGGTGATGAGCTGGCGTGTTCACAACGAACACCCGGAAGTCTCGTGGCACTCACTTTGGGAAAAAGTCTGGTATGAAGGATATAGTGAGCCCGAGTTTGTTTGGCAGTCATCCGCAGCGAGTAATGATTTTGAACCGAAGTTCAGCCTGGTACCTATTTCATTTGGTACGTTAAAAGCCGCATTTTATGCGATGCTGCTGGCTATGCCATTGTCAATACTCGGTGCAATCTACGCAGCCTATTTTATGGCACCAAAGCTCCGCCAAAGCGTTAAGCCAACAATAGAAATTATGGAAGCGCTTCCGACGGTTATTCTTGGATTTCTTGCAGGATTATGGCTGGCGCCATTTTTAGAGGAGCATCTACCTGCTGTATTTGCCCTGGTCGTATTGATACCTCTTGGAATTATTCTTTTTTCATTGCTGTGGTCAACATTGCCGGGACAAATTCGAAATTCTGTGCCAGACGGATGGATGCCGATCCTGCTTATTCCCCTCATTCTATTGTTGAGCTGGTTGGCGATACTAGTGAGTCCCGGTATGGAAAGCGTGCTATTCGATGGAAGCATGCCGTCATGGATGAAGTCCGAACTGGGTATTGATTTCGATCAGCGAAATTCTTTAGTTGTCGGGCTTGCTATGGGGTTTGCAGTTATACCAACCATATTCTCCATTGCCGAAGACGCAATTTTTAGCGTCCCAAAGCACTTAACCAACGGTTCACTGGCTTTGGGTGCGACGCCTTGGCAGACACTGGTGCGAGTTGTACTTCCTACGGCAAGTCCAGGCATTTTTTCTGGCGTTATGATTGGTTTCGGAAGGGCTGTGGGAGAAACCATGATTGTGTTAATGGCAACAGGGAATACGCCGGTTATGGACATGAGCATTTTTCAGGGCATGCGTACGCTTTCTGCAAACATCGCAGTGGAAATGCCAGAATCCGAAGTTGCCAGTTCACATTACCGCATACTCTTTCTCGCGGCGTTGGTTCTGTTTGTCTTTACATTTCTCTTTAATACCCTGGCAGAGCTGGTGCGTCAGCGTCTGCGCGAAAAATACAGTTCGATCTAGGTGTTGGTGATGAAGAAAGTCAATATAAAACACTGGTACCGTTCGGGTGATCCCTGGATCTGGCTGACTGCGGGTGCTGTCGCCATCAGTATGATTATGGTCGTCGGTTTGTTAATGCTAATTGCCGTGCGCGGTCTGAGCTACTTCTGGCCCTCAGAAGTTTATCAATTCGACTACCGAAATAATGACGGTACAACGAGCGAGATTGTCGGCGAAATATATGACACTGAAATTGTCAGTTCTGCACGTTTAAGAGAGGCAGGTGAACCCGTTCCTGCCGGAGTGACGGAGATTACGCGTTTCCTGATTAAGATCGGTAATCGAGATGTCTACGGCATGGATTTTAAGTGGCTAAACGAAACACAGATTATCTCTCGCAAGCAATCTACGGAGGCAATGATTGCAGAGCGAACCGAGTGGGGAAATTTCTATGGAAATCTACAGGAAGTAAGAGAATCCGGTAAGCCAGTCGCCTCCGGTGCTGGTGCTTGGCAGGCGCTTGGTGAGAGACTGGTTCGCGCTACAGTCATTGCCGAGGAGATTCATAAAGTAGAAAAATCCGAAATTGGCGCTATTAACTATTCCCTGGAGCGCATTAGACTAAAGCAGCGAAAGCATGAACTGAATGGTTCACTTACTGAAGAAATTAAAGCTGAACTTGATGCTGAAAGAACAACATTAAACCAGGAATACGAATCCCTACAAAGCAAACTCGCTGGCCTGTACAAAGATATCGGGCGCGACAGTTTGTTGGCCACCATCGCTGGCGGACAACAGATTGAAATACCCGTCTCCAAACTGGTTAGAGTGTGGCGACCGAATGATTTTGGCTTGTTTGATAAGCTAGGCCACTATTTTGCCAGTTTATGGGAATTTGTTTCAGGCGAGCCACGCGAAGCCAATACTGAAGGTGGAATTTTTCCCGCTATATTTGGCACTGTGATGATGGTTATCATCATGTCTTTCTTCGTGACGCCTTTTGGTGTTGTCGCAGCAGTTTATTTGCGGGAATACGCGACTCAAGGGCCTTTGACCAGAACCATACGTATTGCGGTAAACAATCTTGCAGGGGTGCCTTCGATTGTTTATGGCGTTTTCGGTCTGGGATTCTTCGTCTATTTCCTCGGTGGAAACATCGATCAACTTTTCTTTCCTGAATCGCTGCCCGCGCCGACCTTTGGTACGCCGGGTATTTTCTGGGCATCGCTAACACTGGCGATTCTGACTGTACCCGTTGTGATAGTTGCTACGGAAGAAGGTCTATCGCGTATCCCGCGCAATATACGTGAAGGCAGTCTGGCCTTGGGTGCGACCAAGTGGGAGACTTTGTGGCGTACGATACTGCCGATGGCCAGTCCGGCAATGATGACGGGTTTAATACTAGCCATTGCACGCGCAGCTGGTGAGGTTGCTCCTCTTATGTTGGTTGGTGTCGTGAAGCTTGCCCCATCTTTACCGCTTGATGGCAATTTTCCCTTTTTGCACCTGGATAGAAAATTCATGCATCTCGGGTTTCATATTTACGATGTGGGCTTTCAAAGTCCCAACGTTGAGGCGGCGCGTCCGCTGGTGTATGCAACGGCATTCTTGTTGGTAATGGTAATTATTTTGTTGAATCTCGCAGCTATCGCCATCCGTAATCATCTGCGCGAGAAATACAAATCCTTTGATCAATAAATAGGTATTTTATGAGTCAGGCTATACGCACACATGCAATTAACATGGAAACGCTTGGTCGCGGAGCTAAAGCATCGGACGGTTCTAAGACAGATACATGTATTGATATTAAGAACCTCAATCTATACTACGGTGAAAAACATGCGCTCCACGATATTAATCTCGCGATTCCGCGTCATAAAGTTACCGCGTTTATAGGCCCGAGTGGTTGTGGCAAGTCTACGTTGTTGCGTACCTTGAATCGCATGAATGATCTGGTGGATGGCGTTCGTATTGACGGTTCAATCAAGATTGATAATGAAGATATATATGCCAAAGACATCAATATTTCGGAGTTACGCCGACGTGTCGGCATGGTTTTTCAAAAACCAAATCCGTTTCCAAAGTCGATATATGAAAATGTCGCCTACGGTTTGCGTTTGCAGGGCATAAAAAGTCGAAGAATGTTGGACGAGGTCGTTGAAAAATCTCTGAAAGGCGCGGCATTGTGGGAAGAAGTTAAGGATCGCCTGCATGACAGTGCCATGGGATTATCTGGTGGACAGCAGCAGCGTCTGGTAATTGCCCGTGCTATCGCCATTGAGCCGGAAGTTTTGTTGCTTGATGAACCTGCTTCCGCACTAGATCCTATATCGACCTTAAAGATCGAAGAGCTGATTTATGAATTGAAAGATCGTTTTACCATCGTGATCGTTACACATAATATGCAACAAGCCGCACGGGTGTCAGATTTTACGGCTTTTATGTATATGGGTGAGTTGATTGAATACTCAGATACGAATACCCTGTTTACTAACCCAAAGAAAAAACGTACCGAAGACTATATTACGGGACGTTACGGTTAACAATTCCTGGAGTCAGTGATGGACAAAGAAAGCATCAGTCACCACATTTCCAAGCAGTTTAACGCTGAACTGGAAGATATTCGCAATCGCGTTTTGAGCATGGGCGGTTTGGTTGAACAGCAGCTCATTCTTGCTATTAAGGCGATGGTGGAAAGTGACAAAGAAGCTGCTGAAAAGGTGGTAGAAAGCGACTACAAAGTCAACGCCATGGAAGTCGAAATAGATGAAGAATCGGTACAGGTAATTGCACGGCGACAGCCTACTGCAAGTGACTTGCGCCTGGTCATTGCCGTTATCAAAACGATCACCGATTTGGAACGTATTGGTGATGAATCAGAACGGATTGGTCGTATGGCACTGGACGTCATGAATAACCCCAGTCTGCAGTTGCCGATTACCGCATGGGATAACATGGGGCAGCGCGTACGCCGCATGTTACATGATGCGCTCGATGCGTTCGCGCGTATGGATGCCGAGGCTGCAATGCGCGTGTGGAACGAAGATAGCAATGTAGACGGCGAATACGAAGGTATTATGCGTCAGCTGATGACATATATGATGGAAGATACACGCGCGATACCTAAAATTCTGGAAGTCATCTGGGCGACACGTGCGTTAGAGCGTATAGGTGACCGAGTTTCAAATATCTGTGAATACATTATATATCTGGTAAAGGGTAAAGACGTCAGGCATATTAGCGTTGAACAAATGGAAAATACCGTTCACGGAAGCTGATGTTGAAAATCTCACGCCGTGCAATATTTTTGTTGCCGGTTCTATTACTGCTGGTATCTTGCGGCATACTGCCGCGGAACGAACTAGCCTCCGATACCGGCCTGCTGTGGCGAGTTGAAGGGAAGGGTATTCCTGTTTCCTATTTATTCGGCACCATGCACTCGGAGGATCCAAGAGTGTTGGCGCTTTCTTCGGAAGTGGAATTTGCGTTCAACTCTGCTTCAAGCCTGGTTTTAGAGATCAACTTCTCTGACGAGAGTCGTCAATACGCCGTCACCAGTATGTTTTTCCAGGACGGCACACGCTTAAGCGATTTATTGTCAGCCACTGTCTACGAGCAAACGCTAAATTTGATGAGTGTTCGCGGTTTGGATGAAGTTCGTGTTTCGCGAATGAAGCCTTGGGCAGCGTTTACCTTGATGAATATGCCCGAGTCCAAAACCGGAATCTATCTCGATATCAGTCTGTACCAGCGTGCACTAGGTGACGGGAAAGAAGTGTTAGGTCTGGAGACTATTCAGGAACAGATCTCGACCTTTGATGACATGGATATGTCGACCCAGGTTCAGTTATTAGAAGGGTCTTTGGGCAAGGCAAAAGACTTTGAAAAAGCGCTGCAAGATACCGTAGAGCGCTATTTGTCACGTGACCTAAATCGACTGAGCGAACTGAATGAAGAATTTCTTGAAGAGATGTCCCCTGAGCTTGCGCATACCTTTCGTCGGCGTCTGATAGACGACCGAAACCAGCGTATGTTTTCCCGCTTGATATCATTGCTGCCTAATCAAAAGTACTTTGTTGCAGTGGGTGCTTTGCACTTGCCCGGTGATACAGGTTTAATTGCTCAGCTACGTGATGCAGGTTTCCAGGTTACTCCTGTCTACTAGCGTTTGCACCGACTTAGTCACCGGCCAGAGAACAGGCATAGCAATAAGATCTTGCCTGCAGCGTAATTGAAACCATCTATGCTCTGGTCTTATTTCTTTGATCTGAATCCCGTACCCGGTTAATCCAGGACGTTTTCTAAAGTATTTCTATATTCCTGTCGACTGTAGATGGTGATTAGTTGTCACTTTTTATGATGTACGGAATAAGAATACTATGCTCATATCAAAATCAGCTGCGGCAACCAAGGGAATTCTGCATAAGCTTTTAATTTCTATGGCATTATCAGTCGCCGTGGTTTTGGCGGCGGTCGTTTATAGTACCTACAACACCTATTCATCTTATGCCGCGTTTGAACAAATTAGCGTATACGAATTCGGCGCGGTTTCGCTTTCGGCAGATACAAACTCCAGTTTTCGTCGTCAGATACAACTATGGGATGATGTTTTGCTAAGTGGTGGAAACGATGAGGAAAGAGAGAAATATTGGAAAGCGGTGAAAGATGCACATGACGATGTCCAAAGCCGCATCATAGAGCTAAAGCAGGCTTCAAAGGAAGCCAAAATGTCAGATTTGTTGGACAACTTCCAGCAAAATCACGCCCAGCTGTTTTTTGAATTTGAAAAGGCCTACCAAGCATTTTTGGAATCAGAATACGATGCGGCTAGTGCCAATCGTCTCGTAGATGAAAAATATGAAGCGGCAGCTGAGCTGGTAGAAGAAATCGAAACGTTTAGTAAGGATAGCCTGGCACTTTCCCTCGGCTCTACCCTAGGTTCGGCGCGTGAAAATCTATTGATTGCTTCCGTAGTGCTGTTAATCGGCATCTGCATTTCCTATGTTGGACTACTGATTCTCGCCAATCGGCAACTCATATCCCCTAGCCGTAAACTCTCGCAAAACATGGCCCAAATTGCTGAAGGTGACTTTACCGTGGAAGTCTCGTTTTCCAGCAATGACGAACTAGGCGAGCTGGCGGAAAATCTGCGGAAGTTTAAATCATCGATTGGCAATATGGTGACCGAAATAATTTCTGTGGTGAATCAGTTAAATCGCTCGGCGGAGGCAATGTCTTCGATAGCGCAACAAACCAAAGACGGTATCCGTCGGCAGAATGACCAGACTGAACAGGTTGCGACAGCTATTAACGAAATGACATTGACGGTTCAGGAAGTTTCCAATCACGCGACGCAAGCAGCAAACGCTGCTACCGAGGCCAATACACAGGCAGACACTGGGAAAACAGAGGTGTCCAAATCGATCGCGGCGATAAATGCATTGGCAAGTGAAGTTGAGCAGTCCGCTGGGGTGATACGTGACCTCGAACAGCATAGCCAGGCTATAGGATCGGTTCTAGACGTCATAAGAGATATCGCTGATCAGACAAATCTACTGGCGCTAAATGCCGCAATTGAGGCCGCCAGAGCAGGTGAGCAAGGTCGAGGTTTTGCCGTCGTTGCTGACGAAGTACGTATGCTTGCACAACGTACCCAGGAGTCTACACAGGAGATTCAGGGAATGATTGAGCGATTGTTGAGTGGAGCGGACAATGCCGTCAATGTTATGGAATCTAGCCAGGGACGAGCGGTAAATACAGTGCAACAAGCCGAAACCGCCGGTGATATTCTAAGTACAATCGTTGGTGCTATCGGTCTGATTAGCGACATGAACGCACAAATCGCCAGTGCGGCGGAAGAGCAGGCTGCCGTTGCCAATGAAATAAATCGCAACATCACTACGATTTCAGACATTTCCAACTCTAGCGCGAAGAATATCGATCAGACCTCAAAGGAAAGTGATAATGTGGCACGCATGAGCCACAGCCTGCAGCAATTGGTTTCACGATTTAAGGTCTAGCCAGTTCCCAGCAAATCTTCCCAGGTCAGTCATTACTTACCTGTCGAGACATTCCCCCCTCCTTTGTCTATACTGTCTCCCTTGTTTAAACTCCACATCTGATCGAAGACTATTCTGAGTTGTATGGGACGTTACAGACCGCCACCCGGGAAAAAATCACCTTATATTACCCCACAGGGCAAGGCTGAACTGGAGGCTGAGCTAAAATACCTATGGCAGGACAAACGGCCGAAGGTGACCCGCTCGGTATCGGAAGCTGCGGCCCAGGGTGACCGTTCCGAAAATGCCGAATATATCTACGGCAAGAAGATGCTCCGTGAAATTGATAGTCGAATCCGTTACTTACAAAAACGATTGGATGAATTGATCACTGTCGAGCGCATTCCCGATGATTTATCGCGTGTTTTTTTCGGTGCCTGGGTGAGGCTGGAGGATGACGAAGGCCAGTTCCTTACTTTCCGTATTGTGGGACCAGACGAATTCGATCCGAAGAGAAACTGGATCAGTCTGGATTCGCCTATGGCTCAGGCATTGTTAAAAAAGGCCATAGGCGATGAAGTATCTGTGCAGACACCTAAAGGGCGTTTAAGCTATATCGTGGATGCTGTGTCATACCAGGGAGAATTTGAATCGTGAAAAGAACAACAATATTGCTGATACTTGCCGTGATGTTTTCAACATCTATGGTGTGGGCCGAAGAAGATGTGTTGATATATCCCGGAGACAAAAAATATAAAACCATACAAGACGCGATAGACGATTTTGATACTCATCAAAAGACGATTATTGAACTACCCCCAGGCGAATACAAACTCACTCAGCCTCTAATCCTTCGTGATGGTATGACTCTGCGCGGCCAGGACACAGCGCTGACGGTTTTGCGCCCAGACGATGGCGTGGAAAATCTTACGCTAATCAAATTGAGTCAGATTAATAGTGCCACCATAAGAAATCTCACCTTCCGTGACGCTCTGGTAGGAATAAATTTAACTGACAATTTTTCTTCCAGTTTTAAAATTCGTAACAATGTTTTCTATCTAGGCGTGAGCCCTGAGGGAACGCAAATGTCGGTTGCTGTTGAACTGTCGGATACTGTTAGTTTGCCAGATGTTCAATTTAATACCTTTTACAAAAATAGTATTGCGATTTCATCAACTGCAGATGTTTTTGGCACTGTGAAAAACAATATCTTTTCGAACAACGAATTTTATACAGATAATCTTGTCAGTAGCCACTTTAGTTACAACTGTTTCGTTAAGAACACGAATGAAATTAACAAAGATGATCCAACGCCTTTCTTAGTGTTTGCCGACGATGCAAAATTTTCCTATATTGATGAAACAAAAAAAATATTCGATTTTCATTTGCAGGCAAACTCACCGTGCAAGGATCAGGGTAGTGTGGATGGTAATACCCCAGACCGATTCGTAGATGAAAAAGAAAGCACAGAAAATATTCCGGATTTCGGTGCATATGGTGGTCCGGACCGCGATCCATATCCATTTTCTGTGACATTGAAAAAAGTCGAAGCGTCATTGGTTGACGATGGAACTTACACTTTGACAGTTATATGGCTCCCCTCAAAAGACTTTATGATGGCAGCAACAGGCTCGCATTATAAACTCGACTTTGGAACGGAAAGCGGAAAGTATGATTTGAGTTTTTCCGAGAGCCTGGCCTCGCCCTACACCATTACAGAAGATTTGGTGGATAAAGAGGCGAATGCAGGTTTTTATACGACAAATATTGCGGGTTTTAATATTGCCGCGCAATCGATAGGAACGCCGGTAATCTCGTCTACGGTTGCCGCAAATCAACGCCTCGAAGTAACCTGGTCGGCGGTAGAAAATGCCAGCGCCTATCATTTGACCTACTCTCGCAATGATGATGGCAGCGATTCGAAGACAATAGAAAATATTAAAGGTACGCACTACCTGATCGAAGGGCTTGAAAACGGCGTTGCTTACTCTGTTTCGGTGGCGGCAATATTTCAGCCAACATTTTATTTCCAAATGCGCGCGGTTGAAGGTTTGAGTGGCAGTAATTTTGAGAGCCACGACAATTCAAAACTTGAATACAGTATACCGCTTGGCGACGATATCGTCAGTGCGCCATCGGTTTCAGCAATGGCTACTCCCGACTTTGTGCGGGCGTATCCTGCGCTGCCTAATGAGGGTTGTTTTATTGCTACCGCAACATTTGGAAGCTACGAAGCTTATGAAGTGCAATTTCTACGCGATTTTCGTGATCGATTCTTACTTACGAATAAACCCGGAAGGCACTTTGTTAATTGGTATTATCGTTACGGGCCAATTGCCGCTACATGGATAAATAGGGCGCCAGAATTTAAACCCCTGGTACAGGCGGTACTCTATCCATATGTAGGGATTTCACGAATGTTTTTGAGTTTCGGATCTGTTGCTTCGGGATTGATTCTGTCGATTCTTTATTTTGTACTAACATTGTTTATGTTCAGACTGACCAAGCCTTTATTAACGGGGCGTGCTCATGATTAAAATCAATCACCTCAGCCTTTGTGTTTTGTTGTTTGTATTGCCCAGTGGTATAGCTCACGCTGGTTGGCAAATGGAAAGTAAGCTGGGGGTGTTTCAGCCAAACTATCAAAACTGGGCAACCTATTATGGTAAGGATTGGACAGGCGCTGCTTCCCTCTCCATAGCGTATAAACCGATTAGACTTATTGCGATTGGTGTAGACATGGTTTATCTCCGCGCGAGTGGGGACGGTGGATACCAGAGTAGTGGCGCGCTAGGTGGTGAGGTCACGCATGAAATGGCACCTGGCTCTGCATATCTCGAGCTTAGTGGGTATATTTTTCGTAATCAGTGGGTCGTACCGTTTGTCGGCGGTGCCTACGGGCGCATGACTTATCGGCAACAAGTGACATACCAGCCAGATATTATTGGCAATCTATATGGCTCAACGGTTTTTGCCGGAGCACGAATCCTGCTGGATGGACTAGACCTGAACGCCGCTAAACTGTTACGTGAAGACTACGGAATTGCGCATTCCTATTTGACGCTTGAGTTGAGGCGATTAAGTGCAGAAAAATCGGGCCAGGATCTTGGTGGTAATTTCCTGTTTGGCGGTCTAAATTTGCTGTTTTGATTGGGCCTGGAAAAAGTCGTTACACTTTCGACCGGAAAAAGCGATGTCAGATTGTTGTTCTAGCGAACGAGATACAAAAAAAGCCGCCTGTCCAGGTTGCGGTCAACAAGGCGCACGAGTGAAAGATGTCACTTTGCGCCACCAACTCGTGTATCCCTTGAGTCGAGATATCGACGAGCAACATGTCTATTTTTTCTGTGCTACAGAATCTTGCAACGTTGTCTATTACGAAGCAGATGGCAAGCAATATCATCAAAACCAGGTGCGTACTCCTGTGGGGCAAAAAAGTCACAGCCCCGATGCCTTGGTGTGCTATTGCTTTGGCATTAGTCGGGCACAAATACAAAAAGATCGCGATGATGGTGTATCAAACGCACGAGATTTTGTTCAACTACAGACCAAGGCAAAACTATGCGCTTGTGTCGAACGAAATCCATCAGGAAAGTGTTGTCTGTCTGACTTTAACTGCTGAGCCGTTCAAAAATACGAAAGCCGGCTACGTAGGTTCCGATACCAGATCCTAGAGATGCGAGCAGAAAGACCAGCAAAGTACGGGTCACCCGGTTTTTCCACCAACCGATCACACGCGTTGTATCACTACGCAGTTTTTCAAAATCTCCCACGCTAGGTTTTCGAACATAGAGTTCTGCTGCCGCTGCCACCATCCCCGCGCCTATCATCGGATTCAACGAGGTAATTGGTGCCGCAATAAAAGCGGTGATTATTGTCAGTGGATGTCCAGTGGCGATGATTGCGCCTATTGCCGAGAATCCACCGTTGATTAATACCCAATCTTTTATCAGCTGAATTCCCAGTTCGGTGTTACGCGAAAACCCAAGCGCAAATCCAATGATAATTATCACTACAATTAGCCAGGGTAAGAACTTTAAAAGTTTACCAGGTGGAGGTAAGCGATCAAGTTTGTCTATTAAGGTCTGCGGTTCTTCGATACCTTTATTCAAATAGTCGGTCATGCCTTTCATATGACCTGCACCGATAACCGCAAGAATATTTCTGCAGTTCTTTTCCTTGAGTTCAGCCACAAGTCGGGCACTCATATACTGATCTCGTTCGTCTACTAGTGGCTTGTAGATAAACTCGGCCTCCTGGGCGAATTGCGAAAAGGTAGACTCGAGAATATCGCCTTCTTTTAGTTTCTCGATGTCCTCTTCAGAAACTTTTTCTCTGGATACGATACTGGCAAACAAACCGGTGATGATAGTAAAGCGCTGCCACCAGGGGACATTACGATAAACGCGTTTAAGTGTTGTACCGATTTCTCTGTCGATAAGTAATACAGGAAGATTGGCTTCTTGGGCCTTCTCTATGGCTATGCGCATTTCCGCGCCTGGTTGTATATCGAATTGCTCGGCCATACGTTGTTGATGCGCACCGAGAGCGAGATTTGCCGCGACCATGGCGGCCTTGCCTTCTTTGAACACCTGAAACAAATCCATTTTTGCTAAAGCGTCGGGATTAACGATGGCATTGTGGCGACTTGGACAAAGCTCAACTGCGATGGCATCGTATCGGCCACTAGCGATGTGGCGTTCTACGGCCTCAGCACTGGCGCGGGAAACATGCGCAGTACCCAGCAAGGTAATACTTGAACCGTTGATTTCAATAACGCTGGTGGGCTGCAGGTTTTCCTGTTCGGATTGTGATTCTTGCATGTGTATTTCAATCTGACTGTTGAGGACCAAATGCCGTCTGGCTTAGCGAAGCAGGCAACGATACCATATCCGTGGTAAAAGCCAAACGAAACTCAAAATGAAACAAGTATATATCGCTGCAAATCTGCCCGATGCCCATATGTGTAAAGACTATCTGGAATCTTTTTCCATGCCCGTGATTATTAAGGGAGAGTTTCTTACCGGGGCAGCTGGTGAGCTGCCGGTGAATGCCTATCCGTCGGTGTGGGTTGTAGATGAACGCGACTACGAACTTGCCCTCACAAAAGTAAAAATCTACGAGCGCCATGAGTCAGTTGATCAGCTATATGATAATGACTGGCTGTGTGAGCAATGTGGTGAGCGAATTGAAGCGCAATTTACACAATGCTGGCAATGTGGCAATCAACGAAATCAGTAACCAATCACACCGCTACTGGGAAGTCCCTCGCGTCCCATCATTGCCCACATAACTTGAGCCACACTCTCTGGTGCAATTACCGTATGTTTATTGTCGGAGCTAAATAATGTTTTTCTCAGTTCCATGCGGATCTGGGGATCACCCGAAAGATCGAATATCACATCGAGTTTTTCACCTAGTTCAACTATCTCTTCAACATTCAACTGTTTAAGCCCTTGTTCCTGGGCGATTTTATTGAGCAAGGTGCCTTTCGCACTATAAACGCCTACGATATTGATGCCCCGTTCTTTCAATAGCAACATCTCTTTTAGGAAAATCTCACTATTGTCCGCGCCGATAATGGCGATATTTTGCATGGTCATAACCCGTCCCCTATGGTTTTTCTAATACCAAGTATAGCGGCGTGTTTAGAGGAAATTTTTAGAAATCCAGGGCTATTGATGCGTGGCAACACGTACGTGTTCCGGTGCGTTACGGGCGCGATCGAGGGCCTGTGCCGCGAGTGCGAACAAGGCGGACTCGATATCGGCATCTTTTGGATACGCAGAAATACCCACGCTAACGCCTACCCGCAGAGTTTTACCATCCCCAATGTTGATGGAGTTGTCCGAAATGGCCTTAACGATGCGCTCAGCTGTTTCTCTGGCACCGTCACCCGATGTCTCTGACAAGATCACCGCAAAATCGTCACCGCTGTAGCGACAGGCGATATCAGTAGGTCTGATCGCAGACGATATCTGCATAGCGACTGAGCAAAGTACCGAATCGCCAACTAGCCTACCATAGGTCTTGTTGACGCTGCTGAAGTTGTCGATGTCTATGAACAAAAGCGAAAAGTCTCGGCCATGGCGTTTGGCCCTTTGCATTTCTACGTTCATTTCGTCGTGAAATTTACTGGCATCGTAAAGTCCGGTCAAATTGTCGTGAACTGACAGGTAATCAATTTCATTTTGCATATTGGAAAATCGCTCGGCCATGATGTTGAATGCGCTGGCGAGGTGTGCAAATTCATCGTTGGTCTTGATATTGGCGCGGCTGCTCAAATCACCTTGGGAATATTTGTGGACAGTACGTTCCAGGCGTTTAATCGGGTCGAGTACGGCATGCTGAAGTGCAAAGGCTTCTATGAGCGCCAGCACCACGCCAAAACAAAATATCACACCTAATATTGCTACGGACACCCACTGGTTTTCCTGGGCGTTGAAACGTAGTTTGCTGATTTCGCTACGGGCGGTGGAGTTGAGGTCGTCAAGAACCGCCATACTGCGGGACAAATGCCGGCTAAATTCATCCATGCGATTGGTCAGCTCATCGTATGGCGGAATGTTGTTTAGGGTAAGCAGTTTCTCGCCGAGCGCCTTGGCTGCTAGCCACTCTGCACGGGCGAGTTTGATCAGGTCGGATTGCTGGGGCCGTTGCACGACGGCCATAGCGTTTTCAAAATTACGATCTATCTCTACGCTGAGCCGAATAAAGTTTTCACGATCGCCGGCTTCGCCGCGGCTGAGATATTGGGAAAAGGGTAGCTCGGTCTGTATCATCTGGTGCTTCAGACGCGTCGCCTGGTCTATCTCCTGAAGCGGGGCATCAATGAGCCTGTCCAGTGTCTGTACGTTGCCCCGGATATTGTTATAGGCGCTGACCATTAGTACCGCGCTCGGAATGATAAGCAAGGTAATTCCGACCAGAATCCGGGTCCGTAGCGAAACGCGAAAATGTCTGAATGCAGGCATGATCCCTGTAAATCCCTTCCACACTAGGGCTGCGCCCTTATTCCTTGTTTAGAAAGAGGAATTAGGCGTAACCAATACAAATGACTATTGTTGTTATCGGGTGTGTTGTTGCTTTTATTTAGGGATTAGAAGGTCTTAAGCGAAGATAATTCCGGGAATTGTCGGGTATGCCCCGAAAAAGAAAAAGGGGTCACAAAAGCGACCCCTGGTTCACTGGGAGGTGAAAACCAAAATGCCAACAAGCGAGTGTTATTGTTTATTCACCCACACTTACTGTCACCGCAGTTAAGACATGTCATGCAGCCGTCCATTTTGATCATGGCGTTGGTGTTGCACTTGGCGCAGAGCTGGGCACCTGCCGGAAATTCGCTGCTGGCGTCATCGTTCTTCGCTGATTTGCCTTCGTACTCGGCGCGTTTGGCCTCGATGAATTGACGCTGATGATCATCTAGTCCATCTGCCTCAAGCAAGCCGATAAGCTGCATGTGGTTTTCGATAACATCGCCAATTTCCGCGACCAGGGAAGGCATGTACTTGCCTCCCTTCTTGAAATAGCCCCCGCGAGGATCAAAGACGGCCTTGAGCTCTTCCACCAGGAAGATGACATCACCACCCTTACGAAACACGGCGGAGATGATGCGCGTCAGCGCAACTATCCACTGAAAGTGGTCCATGTTCTTGGAGTTGATGAAAATCTCAAATGGCCGACGAACCTCGTGCTCCGTGCCCTGATTCAAAACCACGTCATTTATTGTGACGTAGAGAGAATGTTCGGACAGAGGCGTTTTGAGCTTGTAGGTCGAACCGAATAGCATCTCGGGACGCGCTACGTGCTCATTCATGTGTTCCAGTTCCGGCTCCAGAGGTTTGACCTCTTCCGCGGGCGCTGGGGTTTGTTTGTTTTCGTCGTCTTTCACGACTCGATAATTTACGATTTTTTTGTTTATCCTGATACTCACTTCTGTACTCCTATCTTCGGGCTAATCAGTCTGCGCTGATATGGCCTTAGAATTTTCCGTAATAACCTTCTTTGAGGGCGTCATAGAGATTGGCGGCGGTATGTATTTCGCCATCATATTCAATCTCCTCGTTGCCCTTGACCTCGACTGTGCTGCCATCATCCAGGGTAAAGCGATAGATAGTGTTTTCCAGGTCCTTTTCTTTAACCAGTACGCCCTGGAAGGCCTCCGGGTTGAAGCGAAAGGTGGTACACCCCTTTAGGCCTTGCTTGTACGCGTGTAGATAGATGTCCTTGAAGTCTTCGTAAGGATAATCTGTCGGTACGTTGGCGGTCTTGGAGATCGAGGAATCTATCCACTTCTGTGCAGCGGCCTGTATGTCAACGTGGGCGTTGGGCGTTATATCCTCGGCGGTGATGAAATAGTCGGGCAGTTGCTGGTCTTGCTCGATGGCATAGGGTTGCGCGTTCGGGTTGATCATCTCCCGATAGGCGAGTAACTCAAACGAATACACGTCTACTTTTTCTTTTGATTTCTTGCCTTCACGAATTACGTTGCGGGAATAGTGATGGGCAAAACTCGGTTCGATGCCGTTACTCGCATTATTGGCCAGTGATAGAGAAATGGTGCCAGTCGGCGCGATAGAGCTGTGATGCGTAAAGCGGCAGCCCTTGTCGATAAGCTGTTCAACCAGTTCCGGCTCAACATCGGCGATCTTCTGCATATAACGACTATATTTGCCGTGCAGAACCTTACCTTTAAGTCTATCGCCGACTTTTACACCGTCGCGAATCATTTCCGGGCGCTTGCGCAACATCTCAGGAGTAACTTCGAACTCCTCATTCATGATAGGCGCAGAGCCTTTTTCTTCAGCCAGTGCAAGACCGGCTCGCCAACCCTGTAAGGCCATTTCACGCGTGACTTTCTCGGTAAATTCGAGAGAGTGTTCTGAGCCATATTTCATACCGAGCATAGTCAGTGTAGAACCGAGGCCAAGATAGCCCATGCCATGACGGCGCTTACGCAGGATCTCATTGCGTTGGCCTTCCAGAGGCAGGCCATTGATCTCGACGACATTGTCTAGCATGCGTGTGAAGACATCGACTACCTGTCGGAACTCCTCCCAATCAAACTCGGCGGTTTCGGTGAAAGGCTTGCGCACGAATTTGGTCAAATTAATAGAGCCAAGAAGACATGAGCCATATGGCGGAAGTGGTTGTTCACCACAAGGATTGGTGGCGCGAATATTTTCTTCGAACCAGTTGTTGTTCATCTCGTTGACTTTATCGATGAGGATGAAGCCAGGCTCGGCGAAGTCGTATGTGGAGGCCATGATCATGTCCCACAGACGGCGCGCCTTGATGGTGCGATAGATTTTACAGGCAACCTGTCCGCTCTCATTCACGATGTAATTTTTATGTATCGGCCAGTCGCGCCAGACAAAACGCTCCTTGTCGGAAAGATCTATCTTGTCCGATTCTGCCTCTGATTGGGTGACAGGAAACGCCAGCTGCCAATCTTTGTCTTCCAGTACGGATTCCATGAATTCCTGGGTAATAAGAAGAGAAAGATTGAACTGGCGCAGACGACCGTCTTCGCGCTTGGCGCGAATAAATTCCATTACATCGGGATGACCAACATCGAATGTCGCCATTTGTGCGCCGCGACGTCCGCCAGCGGAAGAAACGGTGAAACACATCTTGTCGTAGATATCCATGAAGGACAGAGGACCAGATGTGTGTGCGCCAGCGCCGGAAACATAGGCACCCTTGGGACGCAGTGTGGAAAATTCGTAACCAATGCCACAACCGGCCTTCAAGGTTAAACCGGCTTCGTGAACTTTTTCCAGTATGTCGTCCATGGAATCACTGACGATTCCGGAAACCGTGCAATTAATAGTTGATGTTGCTGGTTTGTATGCCTGGGCACCGGCATTCGACATAATTCGTCCGGCTGGAATCGCGCCGTGACGTAAAGCCCATAGAAATTTTTCTTCCCATTCTTTTTGTTTCTCTGCATCGGTTTCAACTTCGGCAAGAGCGACAGCCACACGGCGATAGGTATCGTCCATGCTCTGGTCGATAGTGTTGCCATGTTTGTCTTTCAGTCGATATTTTTTATCCCAGATGTCGAGAGACGCAGCTTGATAATCGATTTCAGTGACCTTGTTGGGAACGGCTTTCAAATGTGCTGATCGCGCTTTCGCTGATGTCATGATAAATCCTTCTGTATACGAGCAATAAAGTAAGGCTATTTCCTCTCTTTTCCCCTCTCCCGTTTACGCCTGATTCCTTGTGTTTTTTTGCCGTATTCCATACCACAACATCTAGTGTTGTGTCATAAGGTTAGTTTCAGTCTCAGAAACTGTCAACCGTTGATTAGCAAGTTATTTTTGTTTGATTTTCATGGCTTTACGTTATCCACAGCTTGCTAACAGCTTATGCCCGGACTTATTCATAACCGAGGTGGATAAATATTGACCACAATATATAGTGGTTGGGAGAGGAGGCATTTTTACGCGGGCTTGAGGCAAAAATCAAGTACAAAAAGGCGCTTGAAATTTCTACTCTCGACCCTAAATCAGGTGTGAAGAGAATTTATTCCATCCAACTGAAGGAGAGTCATATGTCTAACCTTACTCGTTATGAACCATGGGGCCTTTTCAGCCAACTTAGAGATGAAATGGACAAGATGTTTGATCGTACACCGCTAACCGCTGCCGGTAACCAAATCTCCGGTGGCGATTGGGCGCCAGCGGTAGATATCAAAGAGGAAAAAGAGCGCTATGTGATACACGCGGACATTCCAGGCGTAGATCCAAAGGATATTGAAGTCCACATGGAGAATGGTGTGCTGACAGTCAAGGGGCAGCGCGAGTCGGAGAAGAAAGAGGACCGCGAAGGCTATAAGCGCGTAGAGCGTATCAAGGGTAGTTTTTATCGAAGTTTTTCTCTGCCAGAGTCTGTAGATACGGATGCGATATCAGCGAAAAGCCTAAATGGCGTGCTTGAGCTCGTGATTCCTAAGTCGAATAAAAACAGCAGCCGAAAAATTTCGGTGGAAGGCTGAGCATATTTTGTACGGGTGTTCATGTGAGCGCGTAAGGCGCAAACTTAAATCCAATAGGCACGAGTCTTATGGTGCTATGTGGTTAATCCTTAGTGTGTAGGCGCTCAAACCGTAACATACGCGTTTATTGAATTTGTGGGGGCTTTATGGCAATTAGGCAGCAACTGAATCGGGCATGGGAACATCTCGCGGACGGCTGGCGTCATTTGACTGAGCGGGCATCCCATGCCCTGACCCATTTTCATCCCCATCGTGAACCAGATGGTTCCGATGAGGTCCATCAGCTGGTGAGCAGAAGTGCTCGTTGGGCCTTGTTATCCGCAGAAGTTGCGGACAATGACAACGAAGTCAGCGTTCGTCTCGAAGTGCCCGGTATGGATAAACAAGGGTTTGATATTGAGGTCGATGAGCAGTATCTCGTCGTACGCGGCGAGAAACGTGCTCAGCATAGTGGTAAGAGAGGGCACTACCACATAACCGAATGCGCTTATGGCAGTTTTGAGCGAGCAATTCCTTTGCCTTCAAAAGTCGAGGCTGATCAGGCTCGGGCTGTTTATAAGCAGGGAGTGTTGTATATTACGCTCCCCAAAATGCACAAGACCGTAAAACGAAAGATTGATGTAAGCGCAGCATGAAGAAGTTAGTAGATCTACGTAAGCGTTTTTTTGTAGCTATTGTGATGTTGCTGGTGGTTTCGCCTGTCATTGGTTGGGCCGCAGTGCCACTCAGTAAACTGGCAGGGTTAGCCGGGGGCGAGGAGCCCTCATTGGCACCTATGCTCGATGTGGTAACACCGGCCGTCGTGAATATCTCAACCAAAGGGCATGTGGAGACTCAGAACAATCCGTTATTGAGTGATCCGTTTTTCAGGCGTTTTTTTAACGTGCCCGAGCAACCACGACAACGCGAAACTCAGAGCCTGGGTTCTGGCGTCGTTGTTGACGCTGCGCGTGGGTATGTCCTTACTAATGCGCACGTAATCAAGGACGCGGATGAGATCACTGTTACCTTACGTGACCGCCGTAGTCTGAAGGCAAAATTAGTTGGTTTCGACAAGGAAACAGATGTCGCCGTTATACAGGTTGACCCTAAAAAGCTGGTCGAAGTCCCCTTTGCAAACTCAGATAAGCTGCGCGTAGGCGATTTCGTCGTCGCTATTGGGAATCCCTTCGGCTTGGGCCAAACCGTTACTTCGGGAATTGTTAGTGCGCTTGGACGTAGTGGTCTGGGGATAGAAGGATATGAGGATTTTATTCAGACCGATGCTTCTATAAACCCAGGAAATTCCGGCGGTGCTCTGGTAAATTTGCGCGGTGAGTTAGTTGGGATAAATACGGCTATACTTTCACCAGGTGGTGGCGGAAATGTCGGTATAGGTTTCGCCATTCCAATTAATATGGCCAAAGAGATTATGCAACAGTTGATCGATCACGGCGAAGTCAAGCGTGGTCGATTAGGCGTATATATTCAGGATTTAACGCCTGACTTGGCAAGCGCGTTCGGTATCAAGCAAAAGGAAGGTGCCGTTATTTCGCAGATTGCAGAGGGTTCTTCCGCTCAAAAAGCGGGTTTGAAGGCCGGCGATGTGATCATCTCGGTCAACGAAAAACCGGTTGCGGACTCGTCAGATTTGCGCAATGTCATAGGCTTGCTGCGAGTTGGGCAACAGGTTGATATGGAGATTGTCCGTAACGGTAAGCAAAAAGACATAGTCGCTGTTATTCTTGAGCAGTCACAGGCCAAGATCGACGGAGAAAAGATTTCGTCACGATTTAGCGGCGCGGTATTTGAATTGACGGAAGTCGAAGACGCCGGTCGCGGTGTTGTGGAAGGTATTCAGGTAGCATCGGTACAGCGCGGAAGCCCCGCGGCAAGTACCGGTCTACGTGAAGGCGATTTAATCATTTCGGTTAATCGGCGCTACGTCAGAAATTTCGATGAACTAAAAGCGGCGGTTCGCCAAAGCAGTCGCCGGGGTATTCTGATGAATATCCAGCGTGGCGACGGAGGTTTGTTTCTGCTCATACAGTAAAAAATGCACGGTAAAGCCTCGGCTTAACCGAGACGAAGAAAAGATGAGGCCGACACGAACGGCCTCTTTCTTTTTATGTATCGCTTGATTTTTTTCATAAGCTTAGTTTTGTCAATGGCTTAGGGAATTTTTATAAGTCGCTTAATACGCTTAATTGGCAATCCGGGCTATAGAATATTAAAGTACCAGAATCTTCTAATATACGAGCAATATCCAGAGTTTATATGGGAATTAATATGACCGCTTCCAACGGTAAAGTCGAAGTCAAGAACACTACTTGTTATATGTGCGCCTGCCGTTGTGGCATACGCGTCACTCTCAATGACGGCGTAGTGCGCTACATCCAGGGTAATCCCGAGCATCCATTAAATAAGGGTGTGATCTGTGCCAAGGGTTCCTCAGGCATCATGAAACAGTATTCACCGGCGCGTTTGACGCAACCGCTCAAGCGTAAGGAAGGCGCTGAACGTGGGGATTCTGAGTTTGAAGCCATTTCCTGGGATGAAGCCTTCGACATACTCGAAAAACGTCTTGGCCATATTCGCGAAACCGATCCGAGTAAATTTGCATTGTTTACCGGCCGTGATCAGATGCAGGGTTTGACTGGTCTATGGGCACGTAATTTCGGCACGCCGAACTATGCGGCGCATGGTGGTTTTTGCTCGGTCAATATGGCTGCGGGCATGATTTATTCTATAGGTGGCTCTTTCTGGGAATTTGGTGGTCCCGATGTCAAGAAGGCCAAAGTCTTGATGATGTTTGGTACGGCCGAAGACCACCACTCCAATCCGCTCAAGATCCAGATTGGCGAATTTAAACGTAGTGGCGGGCGGTTTATCTCGGTAAATCCCGTGCGCACCGGGTACTCCGCAGTCGCCGACGAATGGGTGCCGATTAAGCCTGGTACCGATGGCGCGTTTATCATGGCCATGATGCGCGTCATTCTTGACGAAGACCTATATGACAAAGAATTTCTAATTGACTACACCAACGCTGGACAGCTCGTCATTGATGAGCCCTTGCGTAATGACCACGGTATGTTGGCGCGCGATGACCACGGTAGAGAGTTGTGGTGGGATGGTAAGTCCGGCGGCGCTGTTCCGTTTAAGACCGAAGGTGCCGATGTCCAATTATTTGGCGACTACAAACTTGTTGATGGCACGAAAGTTAGGCCAGCATTCCAGCTTTTAGCTGATCGCATACGTGAATACACTCCGGAAGCGGCGTCGCAAATCTGTGGCATACCTGTGGCAGACATTTATCGCCTGGGTCGTGAACTCGGTGACACGGCAATGAATCAAGGCTTCGAGATGCCGATGCAGTGGACTGATGCCTGGGGTAAGAAGCACGACAAGATCATCGGTCGTCCGGTCGCTTTCCACGCCATGCGTGGTTTGGCAGCCCATTCCAACGGTTTCCAGACTATTCGTGCCTTTTCGATGTTGATGACGATACTGGGTACGATAGATCGCCCCGGCGGTTTCCGTCACAAAGCACCGTATCCCCGCCCGATTCCGCCAGGGCCAGCGGTACCGAACAAGCCGGAAGACGTACAACCAGGTCGCCCGCTGAATGGTGCGCCCCTTGGTTCTCCCGCCAGTCCCGATGACTTATTCGTCGACGAAAATGGCAATCCTTTGCGCATCGACAAGGCCTTCTCCTGGGAACATCCGCTGTCCCTGCATGGCCTGATGCACAATGCGATAACCAATGCCTGGCGCCAGGACCCGTACAAGATCGATACATTGCTAATCTTCATGGCCAATATGGCCTGGAACTCGACCATGAATACCTCTGACGTGCGCACCATGCTCAACGATAAAGAGGAAGACGGTACTTACAAGATTCCATTCCTGGTGGTGTGCGATGCCTTCCAGTCAGAGATGGTGGCCTATGCGGATCTGGTGCTGCCAGATACGACGTATCTGGAGCGTCACGACTGTATCTCAATGCTGGATAGACCGATTTCGGAATACGAAGGTCCGGTCGACTCGGTACGTATCCCGGTGTTACCACCGACGGGCCAGTGCAAACCGTTCCAGGAAGTGCTGGTGGAATTGGGCAGCCGCTTGAAGTTTCCTGTCTTTACGACAGAAGACGGCAAGCGCAAGTACAAAGACTATCCGGAGTTCATTACCAATTTTGAAGTGACCCCTGGTTGCGGTATTGGCTTTCTTGCCGGTTGGCGCGGTAAAAACGGCGACAAATTCCTGAAGGGTGAACCGAACCCGAATCAGTGGAAGATGTACGAAGAGAATAACTGCGTGTACCACTACCACATGCCCGAGCACATGCAGTACATGCGTAACTGGAATAAGGACTATCTCGACTGGGCCTATGATCACCTGTTGATCACCAAGAACGCGCCGATTATCCCGCATATCTACTCGGAGATCGTGCAGCAATTCCGTCTCGCCGCAGAAGGCAAGCGTGAAGGCAAACAGCCACCGGAACACCTGCGCGAGCGCGTAAAAACATTTTTCGATCCACTGCCATTTTTCTATACGCCGCTGGAAGAGCAGCGTACGGATACGGATAAGTATCCGCTCAATGCACTGACACAGCGTCCTATGGCGATGTATCACTCGTGGGATTCGCAGAACGCATGGTTACGTCAGATCCATACCTATAATTATTTGTATATGAGTCCCAAGCTTGGTGAGCAGGGCGGCTTTAACGATGGTGATTGGGTATGGGTGGAGTCTATGCACGGCAAGGTGCGTTGCATGTGCCGTTTCAGTGAGGCGGTGGAGCCGGGTACGGTGTGGACATGGAATGCGGTTGGTAAGGCATCCGGTGCATGGGGCTTGGAAGCAGACGCGAATGAATCACGCAAAGGCTTTTTGCTCAACCACGTCATCTCCGAAGAATTACCGCCAGGGCCTGAGGGTGATCATATCTCTAACTCAGACCCAATTACCGGCCAGGCAGGTTGGTATGACGTGCGCGTACGCGTGTACAAGGCCGACGACAATGAGGAGCAAGTCAGTTGGCCACAATTCAAGACTCAAAAAACCGTCCCAGGTCAGCCGCAGCGTAAGAGCTTTCTGGCCTACTTCGCCGGTCGTAAATAAGGAGTAGCCTGAGACATGACACAACTAGCTCTCGTTATCGATTTGAATGTGTGCGTGGGTTGTCACGCCTGTGTTACCAGTTGTAAGGAATGGAACACCTCGGGAACAGCGGGACCTATGCCCGATAACAATCCCTATGGCAAAGATCCCAACGGCGTATTCTTTAATCGCGTCCAGACGTTTGAGGTCGGTACTTTTCCGAATACGCAAACGATTCATTTTCCAAAATCCTGTCTGCATTGCGAAGACGCGCCATGTGTCCCGGTATGCCCGACGGGTGCGAGCCATAAGCGCGCAGAAGACGGTATCGTGCTTGTCGATTATGACAAGTGTATTGGATGTAAGTATTGCTCCTGGGCGTGTCCATATGGCGCGCGTGAGTTCGACGAACATGCCAAGGTAATGAAGAAGTGCACGCTGTGTGTGGATCGTTTGTATGACGAATCTCTGCCGGAGGCGGAACGTAAGCCCTCATGTGTAATGGCATGTCCGGCTAGTGCGCGTATTTATGGCGACGTCCATGACCCGGACTCAGAAGCATCACGTCGTATCCGCGAAAATAATGGTTATCAGTTGATGCCAGAAATTGGTACGCGTCCGGCGAATCACTATTTGCCGCGTCACATCAAGCGATAAGAATACAGGAGTAAGTAATGCATCCAGCGTTTTCCGTTATTTTCTTTACAACTCTTGCCGGCGCTGGCCAGGGTTTGTTTACTGCGTTATTGGTCGGGCAGATTTACGAATTGTCCGAGCCCATGGTTCAGTATGGAAATAATTTTTATTTTATAGGCGGCGTAATCGCCCTGGTGTTATTAACTGCCGGCCTGATTTCGTCGACGTTTCACCTTGGTCACCCATTGCGGGGTTGGCGGGCATTTTCTCAGTGGCGTACCTCATGGTTGTCGCGCGAAATCATCGCCCTGCCATCGTTTATGCTGATGGTGTTTATCTATACGGTTGCTCACTTCCTGCGCATGGATTACACCACGACGCTGGCCATAGGCCTGGTCGGTATGATCTTCAATATTGGTTTGTATATTTGTACTGGAATGATTTACGCCTGTTTGAAATTCCTGCGCGAGTGGGCGACACCGTTGACGGTGATTAACTTTGTCGTATTTGGTACGGCATCGGGATTCTCTGTCGCGGCGGTATATGCAAGCCTGGAAGCGCCTGCATTGATTCAGCCTTTCGCCTATATAGCCTTGATTGCCACCGTCTTTGGACTAATCACCCGCGGAATGGTGTTGTCACGTAACAAAGAATTGCGCGAGAAACCGACAACCACGGTACAGACGGCGATCGGTGTGCGTCACCCCAATATCAAACAGCGTTCGATGGGGATGATGGGCGGTTCGTATAACACCAGGGAGTTTGTTCATGGTGCGAAAGAATCATTCGTACAGAATATCAAAGTGGTTTTCATGCTCACGGCTTTCGTTATTCCGGCCGGTTTGCATCTAGGCGGGATCATCACTGACATCACCCATCTGTACGCTGCTGCACTGGCGATACACATGTTTGGATTGGTGGCAGAACGCTGGCATTTCTTTGCCCAGGTCAATCATCCACAGAATATTTACTATCAGACAGTAGGCTGATGTCTTCGAGAACTAAGCTTAAAGGGGGTGAGATTTTCTCGACCCTTTTTGTTTAGATTTTGCTCGCTGGAATTCTTATGTCTGAATCTACCTCACTGCTTTTGAATAAGGTTGAGAACTAGTGGTGGCTATGTCAGTACAAAATTAGTTTGTTTCCTACTGTTCTACAATGATTTCTGATCGTTCCGGGTGTGCAATATAGGTGTCGTATATGGCAAATTCAGATTTCAAAATTTTATTATCTGGCCTGATTATGCTTCTGTTCTGCAGTATTGCCACTGTCGTGGCAGGCTTTTATTCGGGATTTCAGGCAGAAAAAGACATTACCCTTACCGTAATGGCAGCGATGTTTGTTTATCCGTCCCCTTATTTGTTGTTACTGGTGCTTGGCGGGGCAATCTATCACACGAAACGTTGGCGTCCGATAGCACACACCTTCAATTTGGGTAGTTTTGCGATGCTAATTACGTGGGCTTACCATCTCTTTGTTAAAGACAGGCCGGAGGTGGAAGACGGTAGTGCCTTGGGTCAAATTCTATTGGGTAATTTTTACTATGCAGCAGGCCTGTTTGTTGCGCTATTGATTGTATTGATTATCGAAGCGAATCTCGCCTGGCCTTCTGCGCAATGAATTCTAAAACGCCGATGGCGCGAGCGGCGCAGCGGGTTGGCTCAGCCTAATTGGATAGCTTTGATCAAAAACGTAATTTAGTGGAGACATCGTAGTTTCCCACTGACCCTTGCGAATATTTTCAGGATTATTGCCGCGAAATACCAGGTAGCTGTATGGCTTGTATTGTGGAAGTTTTCGTGTGAGCCCTTGGATTGCCAGGTTATTTTTTGCGGCAACCCAGATGATGGTTTTCATTTCGTCATTTCGATTTGTGAGAACAACGGAATGTTCATCCCGAGTGTAGGTCTGGTTTTCTATAATTACGCCATCCGGCGTCAACGCCATCCCGGTTTTGGGCAGTCGCTGCATAAATTTGTTATTCCACCCTAATAGCCAGACTATGTCTCCTTGCGGGATTTCATTAATGTCTTTGTCCTTTGCTATGGTCCAGTTCGCTGGGCTCTGGGCCGCCCAGGTTTTGACCATGTTCTCATAGGCCTGAGCGTTTTCGTCCGAAGATATGACGGCGACAATTTTGTTTTCACCAAACCCCAGGCCAAGCGCCGAAGGAATTTCGTAGTCACTGAGACGTCGAAAAACGTCAAACCCAGGATCAACTTTCATAGCAACCGGCATATGCGAATAGTTTAAAACATATTTCTGTTCGCGCTGGGCTAAGGTAACGGTCACATTTTCTGGGGTGTCTGCCTCTGACCAGATTTCTATGGGAATATCGAACTGAAAGTCCAGAGTGTCTTGTGTTTGTCTTAACGTGAATATTAGCTGTTTGCTTATGCTATCCACCACAGGTTCGACCAATTCGATCGATGGCGCGCCCGTCGATTTTACCCATTGCAGAAAATAGTCTTCGAAACTTTTGCCTATCATGCCTTCAACAATGGTGCGCATATCGTCATAGCTGTTGATTTTAAACTTGCCCTGGGCGAAAAAGGCTTTAAGGAAGTCCTTGAATTTTTCGTCACCTATTTTCAGACGTAACATGTGAAAAAACATTAAAGCCTTTCCATATCCTATCGCCTCAGATCCTTTGCTATGTTTAGAACGGAATTCTGCTAGGGGAAATTCTGTCTGGGTACGCGCAAAATCCGTATATGTTTGTAGGATCTCGCGTCTATAGTGCGCTCCAACATGTTGCTGCTCTTTGTAGAGATGGTCTGATAAATAAGCCGTTAGCCCTTCTGCCCAATTACCGGTTTCATAGTCGACATAAACGCTGTTTCCCCACCAGTTATGTAATATTTCGTGCGGATAAGAGGTATAAAGGGTCTCTGGCATGCGAATTAATTTCGGGCCGAGTAGCGTGAATGAGGGCATGCTAAATCCGCTTTCCCAAGAATTTTCGATTAATGCAAATTTGGAGTAGGGATATGGTCCGATGAGCTCGTTATACATATCAATGTAATCAAACGTTGCCTGGAGAAAATGTTCGGTCAACTTTTTGTCAAAGCTGCGCATAAAGGCATGGGCGGTGAGATCTCTACGGGATTTGTTAAATTCGACAACCGCACCGCCAACAATGTAGATATTGTTCTGCGCTTGAGTTTCTTCCCAATTCATGATGTGTGAGCGCTTACTGTGGGTGTCTGATCGACGAGTTCCCTGGCTGATGATGGTATAATCTTTGGGCACGGTGATATCGAGCTCAAACGTAAAAAGTTCATCGGCAAAAACAGGGAACCAACCACTAGAGGAATCCAGGAAGATCCCATCTTCACTAATAATACCGACCTGGTCTGCGGGGTTGGCACTTAAGGAAATAGTGCCGCTATACGAAAGACTCAATTGCTTTATGGGAGCACTGAGACGATATTCCTGAAATGTTGTTCCTAAATTGTTTTCTACCCCGGTATTTTCTGTCGTTTCAATCGGGACGTTGGATTTCTCAATTTTGAATGCCTTGTTTAAACGAAAGCTCAGGGATGTATTTTGCATGTTCTCTGGCACTGAAATAGTGTCTGAGATTTTGATACGGTTTTTCTTTGGCGATATCGAAATTTCGAAAGAATGATGTACAACTTCGGTGTTTTTAGCGCTATTGTCAGCACTGGAATAGGAAACCCATAATTGGCAAATGGCGAATAATGAGATGTAGAAAGCCAGTTTTTTCATTCTTTATAAGCGACCTGTATTTCTGAATAAAGCGACCTAAGATTTTATTGCAAAATTCATACAGAGTCCTGTTCTATCGGGGGAGTTTATATGCAAAGGTTTATTTTCATTGCTGTTTTTAGTGGGTTGTTTGCCTGTACGTCTGCTCCACAGAAGATCGAGTTGCCGGCAGAAACCAAAGAACAGGAGGCAATTCTTACGCCTGCAGAACCAGCGGCACCACCGCAAATTGATTATAGCCAGGAGCAAGTGTTTGCTTTCAACGACATCAGTTTAGCGCCGAGCGCTATCGATACCGCGCTAGATACTGAGCGCAATGAAGAATCGTGTCTCATTGAAACGCATAAAACACATGTGGCCATGCCTAAAGAGCAGATCGCCAGATTGTTGAAAAGCAGTTTGTCGAGCAAGTGGATTAAGCCAGCCAATATTGACCGACCCTATCAGTGCAATGTCGAGCTTCGTTTGTCTGAAAGTGGTTGTGTGACCGAAATTGATATCAAAGGCTGTCAGGACAATCAACAACTCGTGCGTTCGATAGAAATTGCGCTATTCAGATCTGCGCCCTTGCCTGAGTTACATCCATCAATTGGAGATGGAAGCCTGTTGTTCGAGTTCTTTGCAGGTCCATAGCAAAGGATTATTTGTCATCCAACTTGACTTCAGGCGTCTAAAAACCGGAAACTTTCGCCAGTCTTCATTAATTTGATTAGAAGGAATACGTATTCGTGATTATTAAGCCAAAAACCCGTGGATTTATTTGTACTACCACCCATCCAAGCGGTTGCGCCGCGAACGTCGCTGAGCAAATAGAAAAAGTGCAGGCAGGTGGCAAGATCGAAAACAGTCCGAAAAAGGTCTTGGTCATAGGGGCATCTACGGGATATGGGCTGGCCTCGCGTATCGTAGCGGCTTTTGGCTGTGGTGCTGCGACTATCGGCGTATTTCTGGAAAAGGAAGGGACCGAAAAAAAGCCTGGAACTGCTGGGTGGTACAACACGTGGGCGTTCGAAAATGCAGCGCACAAAGCGGGTCTTTACGCCAAGAGTGTTAATGGTGACGCGTTTTCACATGAAGCGCGTGCCAAAGTTATCGAGATGATTAAGGAAGACCTCGGGCAGATAGACATGGTGGTCTATTCACTTGCCTCGCCTGTGCGTAAGTTGCCTGATAACGGCGAATTGATCCGTTCAGTGTTAAAGCCGATTGGCAAACCGTATAAGGCAACAGCTATAGACTTGAGCAAGGATGAAATCATACAGGCTGAGGTTGAGCCGGCGACTGACGAGGAAATCGCCAACACCGTAACTGTCATGGGTGGCGAAGACTGGGAATTGTGGATGTCTGCTCTGCAGGAAGCTGGCGTGCTGGCCGATGGCGTTCAAACCCTGGCCTATAGCTATATCGGTAGTGATATAACATGGCCTATTTACTGGGAAGGGGCGCTTGGTAAGGCTAAGGAAGATATGGATCGCGCGGCAGCTTCGTTACGGAAGCAACTTGCACCGCTGAATGGAAGCGCCAACATCGCTGTGTTAAAGAGTGTGGTGACCCAGGCATCGGCGGCGATACCGGTGATGCCGCTTTACATCGCGATGTCTTTTCGCGTTATGAAGGAAAAGCAAGTACACGAGGGTGTGCTGGATCAAATCAATCGCATGTTTCGTACACAACTCTATCGCAATGGTGGGCCCGAGCTAGACGATACACAGCGTGTGCGTATGGACGACTGGGAACTGCGTGAGGATGTTCAAGGCGCTATCAGAGAAATGTGGCCGCAGATCACCAGTGCCAATCTGTTTGAAATGACCGACTATCAAGACTACAAAGATGAGTTTCTAAAGCTATTTGGTTTCGGCGTTCCCGGGGTGGACTATGATGCAGATGTGAATCCTGCCGTGGACTTTCATCCAGCTACACTCTAATGGAATGGTGACAGCTGAGTGAGAGCCAGTAGGTTGCTCTCACTCAATCCAGCGTCTTAATCACTCGGCAATTCGTACAGAAAGATGATTTCAAGTATTCATTTCTGAAATCCAGACGTGACTATGTATGAATTTGCTGAGCCAACCAATGCTGTAATGCCTCATCTGCCTGGCGTAGAATTTCGTCGTTTAACAAACCTCGTTCAATTGCCTGTTTGACAGCACGCACACGTGGGTTGATCCACTCCGGGGTGACGCTTTCGTCATTGGCATTGAGTTTCTGATATATTGCGGCGAGTCGATTCTGTACGCCGCGTCGAGAAAGATAGCGCCGACGCGCAATCCCATTGTCCGTCAAGCCCAGTGCCATATCGATAAGCGCTTCATACTCAACATCAGTTAAAGCATCCATGCGTGTGGTGAGGCGTGCTTGTACGGGTTTGATCATAGGATCAATCCAGCACTGATCGTCAACAAACACAGCCTTAATCGCTTTGCCAAGTTCGACGGAAGTGTTGTTCTTCAAGACATAACCATAAACAGTCTGTTCGGGGACAATTTTTTGTAGTTCACGCAAATAGCTTTCATCTGCATGATTACTCCAGAAAACAATACGAGCCGATGGCTGTACTTGCCACAGCTTTTTAGCCAGGGCCAGACCATTTAGATCCGGCATTTGAATGTCAGTGAGTAAACAGATGTTGGCGCAGCCCCTCAAGGCGCTAAGTGCAGATTGCCCTTCCCGGTGAAACACAATGGTAAGTCCACTCAGTGTTTGTTCAAGAAACTCACGATCTCGGGGATTGTCTTCAGCGACATGAATTACAGCATCATGCATAGCGAACCTCGAGTTCGAGGCAGGTACCGCTACTGAAACGTGACTGGCGGAATGAAAGCTGGGCACCAATCAGTTTTGCACGCTCAAGCATATTGCTAATACCAAAGCCCCCGGTGGCAGACTCCTGTAAACCGTTTCCATCGTCTTCAACGATAAAGCGCACGCCGCTTTCACTACTTAAGGCGCTTACCTCCAGACGTTTTGCGCTGGCATGCTTGACCGTATTGATGATGGCTTCCGTGATGATTCTGTAAACATGTATGAGTTTATCCGGACCGAGATGTTCTTCAAGATGGTCAGGAACACTGAGATGATAGAGTTGTTTGTTCTGGTCTAAATGTCGGTTCATATAGGCATTCAGACTCGCCTGAAGACCAAGATGACTCAGTGTCTGCGGGTGTATGTCCTCAATAATGTCGCGTATGTTGGTGATGCACTGGTCAACGTCCTTGGTATACATATCGTCAAGTTTTCTACGAAGCGCTGCAAGGTCAGCTAAAGCGCCATCATGTAGTTCCATCGCCAGCCGCCGCCGCTCTTCTTCGGCGCCTTGCATGAGTTTATCTACGGCCACGACATTTATCAGCTTTTGTGTCATATCAGATAAATAATTGGTGAGTTGATCGAGTTCATCCTGCGGTTTTTCAGAGCGCGGCGTCACGTGTAGATCGCCCTGAGTGATAGAGCGTGCATGTTCAGCAAGAACACTTATTCGGCGACTGATTCGAGTGCTGAAATACAGAGCAAGTCCAACGCCAACAACTATACAAGCGAAAATACTTACCAGAGACCAAAAAATCAGCTGATCGCCAGTTTGGTTCAATTCATCATAGTATGTCATGTATGTGTCACGCTTTTGCGCGAGTAATAGGTTGTATTGGTGCTCCAGGCGGGGTAGCAGTTTGTCCAAGGTCGCGGCGGCATGCGCAGCGTTCCATTTGTCAGACATATTTAGCGTCGCTACGCTGGCGTTGATTTGATTTATTAGATCATTGCTTAGATAAGGTCGGCATGCCTGGCAGTCTATCGCATCGCTATACATCATAAATTGATCAGAATAATTAAAGACGAATTCGTCTTCTTCTATAGCAATAGACTGTTGTTGGTTAATCAGGCGTAACATGCGCTCACCCGCCCCTATGGCGATGTGTAAACTGTCGGTGAGTTTGGCCCAATGCCTTATTTCGCTGTTTTTTGTTGTTAATTCCGTATGGTAGCTGCGCATAAAGCTTACCAGGATGATGAGTATAAGCACCATTAGAAGTGGCGCCAGAAGGATTTGAGAGCGAAATGACATGTGGTGAACCCGTATTCAGGAATAGAGAACTATCAATATCAAAATGCTACGCGGAAAGACAATAGTATCGAATGTGAATATGCACAGTTCGTGTCCAGTTTGAAAGTACTCATCACTGTGCATCCGCCCCTTAACAAGTTGTTTGCTTGACGGGATGATGGACTCCTTTCAATGCAAAGGATGCCAGGAATGAGAGCTATATTTACTCTAATCGTCATATTTGTCGTGAACAGTGCATTCGCCGTAGAGGAGCATCGGATAGCCGGACCAACGCCGAATCTTGCAAATCCCAACGTTGTACAGGTGAGTGATCGGGTTTTTGCTATGGTCGGCGATATGGACGTGCCTAACAAAATCAATCAGGGTTATATCTGCAACTCAGTTTTTGTTATTGGGGAAGCTGGCGTGATGGTCTTCGATTCCGGTGGCAGTAAGCAAATTGGCGAGATGATTATCCGCGAAATTCGCAAACGCAGTGATAAACCGATTACCCACGTCTTCAATACTCACCATCACGCCGATCATTGGATGGGTAACCAGGCCTTTATTGAGAGCAGCACAAAAACAAAGATTTTCGGACATGCTGTCATGATCGATACTGCACAGCAAATCGGCGATCAGTGGACAAAAATTCTTCTCGATATGACTAAGGGTGAAACCGCGGGAACCAGGCCTGTCTATCCTTCAGAACGGTTGCAGGGCAATGAAACACTGCAACTGCATGGCTTGACGCTCAAGCTTTATCATCCAGCTCATGCTCATACAAAAGGTGATATTGCGGTATTGATAGAGGAAGAAAAAGTCTTGCTTGCAGGCGATATATTGTTCTATTTGCGCACGCCTGGATTTCAGGACGCCAGTCCAATGGGTAATCTAAAGGCATTGCAGGATCTGAAGCAGATGTCGTTTACCAAGGTGGTTCCCGGTCATGGGCCGGTGACTGACAAAAATGGGATCGACTATATGATTGATTATGTGCATCTGTTACACGATCAGGTAAAGCACTATTTCGATGAAGGTCTGGCGGATTTTGAAATGAAAAATAAGATCGAGGTTGGCAAATATCGTCAAATGTCAGGCTTTGATGATCGCTTTGGCATTAATGTGAATCGTATGTTTCTGGAGGTGGAGGAATCCAGTTTTTAGGGTGGTTTTAGTGAAAAGAATTGAGCTTTTAATGTTGTGTTTCGTGATGGCTCATGTGTTGCCAACCGTACAGCTAAAAGTTTCGCAACGACTTAGAACTTTACGCCAGTGTTGGTATATCCACGATTGGGAGAACCAAATTAGAAGTAGCAATCCCGGTAAACTCAACTGACTAAATGTCTTTCGCACAGCGAAATCCGACGTCCTCGCCCAGTACTTCAGGCTCGGCATACTGACGGGTTGCGCCGCGGAAGAAGTAGCTTATAGCGTAGTGGCCCACACCTCCGCCGCCACCGCGGATAACCTTGTGTATGGTGCCGAACTTTTCGTTTTGATTATTATTCCCGGGATAGGCTTGATACCAATCGTCTACCCACTCCCAGACATTTCCTCCCAGGTCGTAGGCACCGTAATAAGATTTGTTCTGTGGATAGGCACCTATCGGGGCAATGCCTTCGTCAAACTCAGAATCGTCCCCTGTTTCAGTTTTCTCCGTATCCCATTGATTGCCCCAGGGAAATTCATTGCCATTAGGCCCGCGCGCAGCCTTTTCCCATTCCGCTTCTGTAGGCAGTCGTTGACCACGCCACTTGCAATACGCGTCGGCGTCATGCCAGCTCACCCCTGTAGCGGGATAGACGTCTAGCTCGGCTTGTTTCTTTTTCATTTCCTCGATTATGGCGGCACGACTCATTTTGGTGGTGTCCATATCGAGTTTGAAATGTTCCGCAGCGATTTTACGAAACAAACCCTCTTCCATAGTGGCTGCCTCTTCCATAGTCAGCGCGTAGCCGTTTTGAAACCAATACATAGGTTTTTTGTGCTCAGTAGCACTTACGAATTCCTTGTACTGCTTGAGGGATACCTCGTACTGATCGATATAAAAATCTTTTAAATGCATCGTGTGTTGCGGGTGTTCATCCAGAAATAAAGGATCGGGAAATCCGTAGCGTTGTTGCAGGCCTTCTTTGTCTTCCTTGTCACTCCCGCGTATGAACTCACCAGCTGGGACTTTTACCATGGCAATATTTGCATGGCTTCCCTGAACAACCTGTTTCGCTTTTTCCGATTTAGCGGTAAGCGGTGCCTGTTCCTCATTCGTCGTGTTTTTGCTGCAGGCGCTAATCATTAGGCACAGAAATAGAAAAGGAAAAAGTGTTTTCATTTTTTAATCTCAATCACTGTCTTTGGCGCAACGAAAGCCAAAGGTGTCGTTTTTTGTACGGCGCGCGAAAAATGCGCGATTATATACAGGTGCCGAAATACCGCATTTATAAAATGAGCAATCAAACCACGAACCACCCTTAAGTGTTTTGTATCGTTTACCGTAGTTCTCCGAGGCAACTTTGCTATTGGGGTAGGCCTGATACCATGAGTCGGTCCATTCCCACACATTGCCCGTCATGTCGTAAACCCCGAATGGACTCCTGCCGCCTTCGAATGCGCCAACCGGCGTGGTGTCGCCAAGTTTGCGACCGAGTTCCAGCCAACGTAAGGGCATATTGGCGTTTTTTACTTCGAAGGTATTGCCCCAGGGATAGGTGCGTCCGTCGTGTCCTCGCGCCGCTTTTTCCCACTCGACATCGCTAGGCAATCGTTTGCCTGCCCACTCACAATATTCCTTTGCATCGTACCAATCGACGTAAGTTACCGGGTGATCTGCCTTGCCTTCCGGGTAATTGCGATTGACAAAATGTTTGGGTGATTTACGACGGGTTTCCTCAATAAAACGTTTGTATTGCAGATTCGTTACTTCATATTTATCGATCAGAAAAGACCGTGTTTTCGCCGTGTGCTGAGGGCCTTCGTCAAACAGACGCTCATTTGTGCCGCGTATAAACGTCCCTGCCGGAACAGATGCCATCTCGTTAGGTTTGTCGCCTAAGCGAGACTCTGCGGAAAACATAGGGAATTGCATACCTAACACCGCTTTCCCCTCGTCCTTCTGTTCGACAGGATTCTGCGGAGCACTGGCGATGGTCTTTAGTTTGTGTTTGATTTCCGTACGCGTATGACAATTCAGGCAACTATTATCGTTATTACGAAGTATGGCTTTGATGTCGATGCCGTCGCTATGGCACTTAACACAGGCCTGGACGTGAAAATGGTCGGCTGGCTTTTCCATTGCCAAAACGGCAACGGAAAAGGCTAGCGAAATAAAAAAAAATATTACTGATGTCATATGGATTGTCGTCCGGTTGTCACACTGGACAACCGGCTTGTCGTTCAAGAAAAGCTTTCCAGACTGTGACCGAAGTTTTCCTCGTAGCGTTGTCCGAAAGACTGGCGAGTAAAACTATGGTTTTGTGGTCCGTGGGTTTCAATTTTTATTGCACCGCATAAAGATGCTATCCGACCCGTGGTTTCCCAATCCAGATCATGCATGAGCCCAAATAAAAGACCAGCGCGATAGGCGTCACCACAGCCGGTTGGGTCGTTGAGTTCCTTAGGTGTGGCACTAGGGATCTCATGACGATGAGTCTTGGTGTATATGTGAGAGCCTTTACTGCCAAGCGTTACAATAAACGCCTCAGTTTGTTCGGCAACTTCGTGAGGAGACAAGCCCGTCTTGTTCTGCAACATCTCGGCTTCGTAATCATTAACCGTCACCCAGGTTGCCAATTCGATAAAGCGTTTCAATTCATCACCGTCGAACATTGGCATGCCTTGACCCGGATCAAATATAAACGGGATACCGGCTTCATAGAATTCCTGCGCGTGTTGTAACATACCGTCACGGCCATCGGGAGAAATAATGCCGATGCTAATTCCTTTCGCTGACTTTACCGAGTTCTCATGGGAGAAACCCATGGCACCAGGATGGAAGGCGGTGATCTGGTTATCGTCCATATCGGTTGTGATAAAGGCCTGCCCGGTATAGCTTTCCTTGATGGTCTTGATGTGTTTGCGACTGATACCGCACTCATCCATCCAGTTCGCATAGGGGCCGAAGTCGCTGCCAACCGTGGCCATAGGCAGGGGATCGCCGCCGAGCAGCTTCAGGTTGTAGGCGATGTTGCCGGCGCAGCCACCGAATTCTCTGCGCATCTCAGGCACCAGAAAGGATACGTTTAGCATATGGGTCTTGTCGGGCAGTATGTGATTCTTGAACCGATCATGGAAGACCATGACGGTGTCGTAGGCATAGGAACCGCAAATCAAGGCAGTCATCTTACTTCTCCTGAGATTTTCAATGGCTTGTAGTGTACTGTTTTTTTATCGGTGGGAAAAACCGCAGTTCAGAAATATAGGATCAGCGCCCAGGTGAGTAGGACATTCAGCTGGGCCAGCATAACTGCTGCAGAGCCTAAGTCCTTGGCGCGGCCTGACAATTCATGGTGTTCCGTGCTGACGCGATCGACTATGGCCTCCAGACCGCTATTGAGCAACTCGACGATCAAAACCAGCACTAACACGCCGCAAAGTATTGATTTTTCCAGGCCAGTTTCGCCCAGCCAGATACCCAGCGGGGCAAGTATAAAGAAAAGAACGATTTCCTGGCGAAAGGCCTCTTCATTGCGCCAGGCGGCTTTTAATCCCAACCAGGAATATTTTGCCGCCACTACCGCTCTAAAGAGGCCTCTGCTCTCTTTCATTTATTTGTTGTTACTCGCATGCCACGACAGGTCTAGCTGCTTTGCAGCCCTGACTTCATCCAGGCGTTTCACCGGCATGGTGTGCGGCGCGCCAGTCACTTGTTCAGGCGTTGTCTCTGCCTCCCGTTGGATTTGCACCATGGCCTCGACAAAGGCGTCGAGTATTTCCCTGGACTCGGTTTCTGTTGGTTCGATCAACAGACACTCGGGTACGAGTAGAGGGAAATACGTCGTCGGCGCATGAAAGCCCAGATCGAGCAGACGCTTGGCAAAATCCATGGTGTTTACCTTGAGCGTCTTGGCCTGTGATTTGAGGGTCACAATAAACTCATGTGTGGCGCGTCGTTCGGGAAAGGCCAGCTCAAAACCTTTCTGCTGTAGACGCTTCATCAGGTAATTCGCGTTTAGGGTCGCAAACTCACCCACGCGATGCATTCCCTCTTTACCGAGCAAGCGCGCATAGATGTAGGCGCGCATTAGGATGCCGGCGTTACCCATGAAGGTGCTCAGGCGCCCCATGGTCGCAGGCATGTCTTTTTCCTGCAACAGGCGGAAGGTGTCACCCGCTTTGGCGACGACAGGAACAGGCATATATGGCAAAAGTCGTTCATTTACGCCGATCGGACCCGCTCCTGGCCCCCCTCCACCGTGTGGCGTGGAAAAGGTTTTGTGTAGATTCATATGAATAACGTCAAATCCCATATCGCCGGGTTTTACTTTCCCAAGTATGGCGTTGAGATTTGCACCATCGTAATAAAGCAGTCCACCCGCTTGATGCACGATGCCAGAGATTTCCTTGATCTTGCGTTCGAATACGCCCAGGGTGGATGGGTTGGTCAACATCAGACCTGCTGTCTGTGGTCCGACCGCAGTTTTTAGCGCTTCAATGTCCACATCGCCTTGGTCGTTGGTCGGTATCTCACGAACCTTGTAACCGCACATGACTGCTGTCGCAGGATTTGTCCCGTGCGCTGCATCGGGTACCAGGATCTCGTTACGTTCGCTATCACCTTTCGCATCGTGATAGGCGCGGATCATGGCAACACCGGCAAATTCTCCCTGAGCGCCAGCCATCGGTGCGAGTGCCACGCCCTTCATACCGGTGACGTCTTTGAGTATTTCCTGGAGGTCATACATGCAGGCAAGAAATCCCTGGCCTAGCGATTCGTGGCTATACGGGTGTCGCGCCAAAAAGCCAGGTAGCATTGCGAGTGAATTACACGCGCGCGGGTTGTACTTCATGGTGCACGAACCCAGTGGATAGAAATGGGTATCGATGGAAAAGTTTTTCTGCGAAAGGCGGGTGTAATGCCTAACCGCCTGGAGCTCAGATACCTCGGGCAAGCCTGGACGTTTTTTACGTCGAAGTGCCTCAGGTATGCCGTTGTCCGCTGTGGTATTAACAGACTGGGCGTGATTAACGCGTCCGTTTTGTGCCAATTCAAAAATCAACATGGTGTTTTACTCTCTTACAACGCGGACTGGATGGCATCGACGAAGGAGTCGATGTCTGCCTGTGACTTGGTTTCGGTAGCGCAAACCAAAATAGCGTTTTCCAGTTCCGGATATTCGTCTTCCAGCGCATAACCGCCAACAATGTTTTGCCCAGCCAGTTTGCATAGCAAGGCCTTGGCGTCACCCTTGATCTTGATCACCTGTTCGTGAAAGAAAGGTGGCGTAAACGCGGCCTCAACACCATTCAGTTGAGTCAACTTGTTGATCAATGTTTGGGTGTTCTGGTGACTGGCTAGTGCTGTACGCTCAAGTCCATCGGGGCCCATGATGCTCATGTAAATAGTCGCGGCGGTGACCATCAGTCCCTGGTTGGTACAGATGTTTGATGTCGCTTTCGATCTACGTATGTGTTGTTCACGCGCCTGCAAGGTCAGGGTAAAGCCGGGCTTACCATCAAGGTCTACAGTGCGTCCGACGATACGCCCAGGCATTTGTCGAACATGTTCTATTTTGCAACACAGAAAACCGAAGTAGGGGCCGCCTGAAGACAGTGGAATACCTAGCGGTTGACCATCGCCACAAGCGATGTCTGCGCCATCTTGCCCCCATTCTCCCGGCGGCGTCAGTAAGGCGAGACTGGTGGGATTGGTAATGCCGATTACCAACGCGTTGTGTGAGTGTGCCCAATCGGTGAGCGCATTCACGTCCTCCAGACAACCGAAGAAGTTGGGCTGAGGTATAACCAGCGCCGTAAAGTCACCCGGCTCTGCCGGTAGAGATGCGACATCGACTATCCCTCTGCTGCGATCGTAGTCGATTTCCTCAATGACGATGCCCTGGTTCTTGACGATAGTATTAGCCACTTTGCGATAGCTGGGATGCACCGTGCGTGGCATCAAGATGCGCTTGCTCTTGGATTTACGATTGGCACGTACGGCCATCAAAATCGCTTCCGCTAAGCCCGTAGCGCCATCGTAAAGAGAAGCGTTGGACACATCGAGACCAGTTAGGCTGGAGATCATGCTCTGATATTCGTATATCAGCTGCAATGTGCCCTGGCTGGCCTCGGCCTGATAAGGCGTATACGCGCTATAGAATTCACCGCGGGTGGCGATTTCCCAAACCGCCGCCGGAATATGATGCTCATAGGCACCGGCACCGGCAAAGCACAAGGGCATTCCGTCTTTGTTTGCGCGCTCACTCATCAGTCGCGCGACGGCCATCTCACTCATTTGTGAAGGCACTCTGTCCAGGGTGTCATTGCGTAGCGCTGCTGGAATTTCATCGAACAAATCGTTAATGCTGGAGACACCAATGGTGCCTAGCATGGATTTGATGTCTTCTTCGGTATGTGGAATATACGGCATAGTTAACTCGGTTCGGTTTAGTGCTCTTCTGACGCGGCGAATTCGGTGTATTCCGCGGCACTCATCAGCTCTTCCAGCTCACTGGGGTTGCTCATTTTGATGCGACAGATCCAGCCATCGGCATAGGCGTCGTTATTGATTGTTTCGGGCGTGTCACCCAGGTCCTCGTTGCTTTCAACGACTTCGCCGGTAACCGGGGCGTAGATATCGGAAGCGGCCTTAACCGACTCGACTACACCACAAGGCTCGCCTGCTTCGGTTTCGGTACCGACTTCTGGCGGCTCAACAAAAACCAGATCACCAAGTAATTCCTGTGCGTGATCGGTGATGCCCATGGTGATAACGCCGTCATCACCAATTTCGACCCACTCATGGGACTTGGTGTACTTGAGGCCTTCAGGGATATTGCTCATGTTTGTGTTCCTCTTGTTGATTTATAAATCGATTTGGGATTTTCCGTTACGAACAAAAACGGTTTTTACCACTTTCGCGGGCAACTGTTTATTGCGGATTTCTACTAATACTTCGTCACCTGTGTCCTTGGGAACGCGCGCGAGTGCAATCGCTTTACCCAGGGTGGGGGAGAAACTACCACTGGTGATTTCACCTTCGCCAACACCTTCGACGATAACTTTCTGATGATTGCGTAAAACGCCTTTGCCTGACAATACCAGGCCAACAAATTTCCAGGGATTGTTTTCGCGGTAACTTGCCAAAGCGTCGCGACCGATAAAGGCGCGATCCTGAGGTTCCCAGGCTATCGTCCAGCCCAGGCCGGCGGCTAGTGGCGAAGTTTCTTCGTCCATATCGGTGCCGTAGAGGTTCATGCCGGCTTCAAGACGCAAGGTATCGCGCGCGCCCAGGCCAATAGGCTTGACCCCATTGGCGGCGAGTTTTTGCCATAGGTCTGAGGCCTGTGCAGCAGGCAGCATGATTTCAAATCCATCTTCTCCGGTATAACCGGTACGGGCGATGAACATGTCGCCACAGGCTGCGGCAACAAAAGGCTTTAATTCTGCGGCGGGCGTTCGTGCATCTTTATTGAGTACCGATAGCGCTTTTTCTCTGGCATTCGGACCCTGAACCGCAATCATGGCCAAGTCGTCGCGTGTTTGAATGCTAACCCCAAAGTCCCGTGCCTGTTGCTCGATCCAGGCGAGGTCTTTGTCACGTGTTGCGGCGTTCACCACGGTGCGAAACCACTGGTCGTCCATATAATAAGTAATGAGGTCGTCGATTACGCCACCATTGGGATTCAACATGCAGCTATAGACGGCCTTGCCGGGGAAGGTGCACTTGTCGATGTTATTGGCGAGCAGGGTGTGCAGGAAATCTTTGACCTTGTCACCACGCATATCGACGATAGTCATGTGCGATACATCAAACATACCGGCATCATTGCGTACCTGATGATGTTCTTCGAGTTGGGATCCGTAATGGATGGGCATGTCCCAGCCCGCGAAATCAACTATTTTGGCGCCGGCCTGCTGGTGGTCCTGAAATAATGGGGTTTGTTGACCCATGGGATAGTTCTCCCTGTTTGCGTGATGGAATACAGCCACTAAGGCTACCTACCCCTCTGTCCGCAAACCTGAGAGTTTAGAGTCGAGTGACTCCTCCCCTTCGGTGGGCTGTGTGCAGCCACTCTCCAGAGCCAACGTTCGATCTGTGATGGTCGAGTCCTGAATAGTCCTTTTGCCTGAGCGATTCCGGGAAGTTGCGCCTTCGGCCCCTCGTTTTCTTGCGACGAGGTGTCTCCTAAACAGGGATACGTTGGAATGGCGAATGATACCGGGCAAAGTGGGGAATTAAAAGGTTTTGTTGACCATGTGCAGCTTGGGGAATTCGAGCGTATAAAAAAAGAGGGCCTAAGGCCCTCTAGTACCAGTGTGGCAACTTTTTATTAGAATTTTGCACCGATGGAGAAACCGAGCCCGGGCAATATCGTGCCGGTATTCAGTACCCGCATAACGCCGGCCTTGAAGTCATAAAAGATGACGTCATTGAACATATTCGATTGGCCTAGAAACAATTCGAATGAGGGCGACAGACTGCGTCCGGTGATATCTGTGCCGCTGGCGTCTTTGTAATAATTGAGACCACCTTTGAGCTCTACAAATATGCCTTTCATGTTTTCTTCTTTGTAGCCTCTCATTCCGACAGACGCACGAACACCTCTGCCTTCGCTTGGAACGACCTTGGTACCAGAAACATAGTGGATTGAGGAAACCAGCGAGATCTGGTCAGAGACGCCTGTCTCAAAATTTAAGTTGGCATCGCCGATTCCAATCATTGTGAGGACATTACTACCTACTTTGGTGTGTCGTTCGTGGTCTGCGGCACGTGCGCCGTTCATGCAGGTAGCGAGTGTCAATATCAAGATGAGAGCATAGTTGGTAAAGGTCAGATTTCTTTGCAGTGTATACAGTTTCATAAGATTTTCTCCTGAAGCGTTTCGGTGAAATATTTGCCGTTGTTGCTGAGTTGATTGTCGGGTGTATGCGGTATGGATAAGAGGACGAAACACGACATTGCGCGGGAAAAAAACGACAGGATTTTTCTAGTACAGGCAGGTGCGGGAAATCGGCGCCACTAGTCGGGAAAAACGCGCCAGCAGCTTGAAAATAGGGTTTCTACACGGCCTCGGCGCGATAGGCCTCGGGTGACAGGCGCGTCCATTTTTTAAACGCCTTGCGAAAGGCGCTGGACTCGGAAAAACCCAAGAGATAGGCGATTTCATCGATGTTGAGATTGCGTGTGTTCAAATAATACTTGGCCAGTTTTTCTCTTACCTGATCGAGCACAGACTGAAAACTGGTGCCTTCATCCTTTAACAAACGTTGGACAGTGCGTGGACTCTTGCACAACACTTTGGAAACCGAATCGAGGCTGGGTTTTTCTTTATCCAGTGTTCGATAGAGCTCTCGGGCAACGAGTCGCTGAAATTCATTGTCCTGGCCCAAGTCCTTCAATACTGCCTGGGCACGATGTTCAAACATTTCGTATAGCGCATGATTGCCAGTCAAAATGTTCTGAGTGAAATCCTGTTCCTCAAAAACCAACATGCTGCGAGATTGATGATAGGCGATGTTAGCGCCGAAGATTGTTTGATATTCCTGCGCTTGAGCGAGTGTGCCGGGCTTGTCTATGACTAATCCGGTATGCAAGGGTTGTATCGATTTTCCCATCAACCATTTCACGGTAGACATGAAGCCGGCCATGTGTGAGATATAGGCGCAATCGGGTACTTCGCATCGAACGTCGGGATGTACCGAAAAGCCTATTTCGATTTTCCCCTGTTTAAGCTCGGCCGACAGCAGCAGCCCTTCGCCATAAATGTGTTGATATTTGCAGAAGCTTTCCAGGGCCTGCCAGGTATTGGGGGCGTTTAATACCAGATAGCCTACCAGACCCATATCGGATGCCTGAAACAGTACACCGTGGTGCAGGCCAAACAAGGGATCATTGGAAAGAATTTCTGCCTCGCGCATTAACGCAAAGCCGATTTCCGAATCGACACGAGTATCCGGGTCGTTGGTAACGGACAAAGGTAAATTGACACGGCTCTTGAGTTTCTCGACATCAATGCCCAGGGCCTGAGCATTTCGAAGTATGGTGATAAGTACGCTATTTGATGCCTTGGCCATGTGCTGGTGCCGTTGAAACAGGTCTTCGTATAGTAGGCGAAAGTTGCAGCGGTTCACAATGGCGCTTTTTCATGAGCGAGTGGCGCTAGATCACGAATGTTAAAATCGCTAGAAATTTAGTCCTTAAAGCGTGCATGCCGTTTTTGCGCGGCGGCGAGCATCATTTCATCGAAATCGGCAGAGAACATCAACGAGGCATTTTTTGCTGCGACAAAGGCCAGGCTTTCGTTCAGGCTGTGATCCAGATTGAAATTAAGCGTACGCTTTATGCCACGAACCGTCGCAGGCGATTTGCTCGCAATGTCGGCAGCTATGTCGAGCGCAGCTTTTATCAGGCTGTCTCGGTCAGGCAAAACACGGTTAACAAGTTTTATCGCCATGGCTTCTTCACCACCGACTTCCCTGCCTGTGTATGCCAGTTCTCGGGTTAGCCCTTCGCCAATGATGCGTGGCAGGCGCTGCAGGCTGCCCAGATCGGCGACGATGGCTAGGTCGACTTCCTTGATTGAAAAGCGTGTATCCACCGAGGCGTAACGCATATCGCAGGCACTGACCAGATTTAGGCCACCGCCTATACAGGCACCTTGTATTGCTGCGATTATTGGTTTGCTGCAATTCTCTGCGGCGTTTACGGTTTGTTGCAGTTCGAGGATGAAAGACAGGCAGGATTGCTGCCTCTCCTCAGGCGTGAGTCCTTCGATTTCCTTTCGTTTGCGAGCCACAATTTCGAAGTCTATACCCGCCGAAAAATGTTTGCCGCGTGCGCTGAGCACACCAACACGGGCCTTGCTCCGGTCTAACCACTCGAATACCCGTTTCAATTCACGCCACATGGTATCGTTTATGGCGTTGGCCTTGTCTGGTCGGTTTAGCTCGATGTGGACAATCTTGTCTGACTCGCTGACGTTCAAGGTTTCGTAATTCATTCCGAGGCTCCTGAAATCGATTCAGAGTGACAGGTTAGCGTTTAATGGCGTTCCGTTTTCATCATTATCCAGATAGCCGGTAGAGTGCCGATGACGAGCACTAGTGCAGCCGGTGCCGCCAGTTCCAGCATTTCCTCGCTGGCTTCGATCCATATACGCACCGGTAGCGTATCAAATCCGGTTGGGCGCAGTAGCAAGGTGGCAGGTAATTCTTTCAGTGTGTCAATAAACACCAATACCCAGGCACTGGCGAGACCACTGCGGATAACGGGCAAAATCACCAAACGCAGATTTTCCAGCGGCGTGGCGCCGAAAACGCGACCGGCTTGTTCCAGTGAAGGTGTGAGTTGTTGCAATGCGGCCTCCTGGGACTGTATCGCCAGGGGTAAAAAGCGTATGACCATAGCCAATACCAGCGCCGCAAGAGTGCCATACAAAAACGGCAATTGTGCAAGTATGAAACTCAATACCCCAAGCGCGACCACCGGGCCAGGCAGTGCGAAACCAACACTCGATAAATGCATGAATGCGGTACTGGTTCGCGTGTGTTTGCGTGAATGAAAAAACGCGATGGGAAATGCGGCGACGAGTGCAATCGTCGCCGCTGTAAACGAGATAACCCCGGAGTTAATTGCGTAGCCCCAAAACTCCGCCCCTAAACTTTCATTAAGCAGTGATTGCCAGGTCCAGCTTAGCATCCAGCCCAGGGGCAGCAGAAAACTGAAGAAACAAATACTGCCCAGCCAGGCCCAAATCATCACGGTTTGTCCAGTCGTGGCCGGTTTAAGTGTGACTTCCAGGCTTTGACGACTGGCGTAATAACGTTGGCGAGTTCTGAAAATGCGCTCGCCGATGAGAAAGGTGAGACTCAGTATGATCAACACCAGGCTCAAACCTGCAGCGCCCTGATAGTCCATGCGCCCGCTCATCTGGGTGTAGATCGCGAGCGTGAAAGTTTGAAAACGCAGCATGCTCACCGCGCCGAAGTCGGATAAAACATGGAGCACGATTACCGCCAAGCCTGCGGCGATAGCGGGTCGTAGGAGTGGAAGGTTGATGCGCCAAAACACTTCCAATCGTCCGGCGCCTTGCAGTCTTGCCGATTCTTCAAGCGTACGTGTCGAGTGGGAGAGTGCCGCCCGTACAAGTAAATAAATATACGAGAAACCGGCTAAAGACAAAATGAATGCAGCGCCGTAGACGTTATAGATATCGGGTGCCTGGCTACCAAATAAAGCCGTCCATGTGGAGCCGATAAATCCATCCCGCGCCGTTGTCGAGGTATAGATATGTGCAAACACATAGGTCGGAATTGTCAACGGCAATAACAACAGCCACTGGGCGAGTGTGCGTCCGGTGAAATCAATGCGCGCCACCAGCCACGCGCTGGACACGCCAAAGACAAAGCTGAAAATCGCCACTAGTGTTGCGAGGCCGAGGGTGTTGCCAAGTAGTTCAGGAAGGCGATTTGTCCACAGTCTTGCCCATTGGGTGCTATCCAATTCTAAACTGCTTTCGATGACAAATAGCAGCGGGACTACTGCCATCACCACGATGGTGGCGGCAATAATCCCAAGTTGCCCCATACGGGGTCCACGATAAACGCTATGGCGGGCAATGCTGTGAGTGGTCAATGTCTCGTTTTACTAATTATGTCTGAGTGTCTTTAAACAACGTTTATGCCGGAGTTGACTATGGTAATCCGGCTGCTTCTATCAGATCGATGGTTTCATCGCGCAGCTTACCAAGTGATTCCATCGGCGTGCTGGCGATGGTGATCGAAGAACGCTTAGGTATCTGCGGTGCTGTGGCAACGTCAGGGCGCACGGGATACTCGTTATTCACTTCGGCAAACATTTGCTGACCTTTATCCGAGATCAGGAAGCGGACGAATTTTTCTGCCAGCGCCTTTTTATTCGTGTGCTTGGTGACCGCAATTCCCGCCACATTCCAGGCGATGCCCATGCCGTCCTGGTCAGGCACAACAATGCGTATCGGTGCATTAGGTTCTTTGTCCAGGTGACGGAAGATATAGTAGTGATTGACCAGACCGACGACCGCTTTCCCGTCGGCGACCTCTTTTACCACGTGGCTGTGCTTGTTGAACTGCTTGCCATTTGAGTTTTCTTTCAGCCCTTTTAGCCAATTGAGAGTCGCGTCTTTGCCTTTTTCCTGCATGTATACGCTGGCACCGGCAATAAAGCTTTCATTAGTGCTGTAGGTGATGCCGATTTTGCCCTTCATTTCCGGTTTGGCCAGATCGAATACAGAGTGTATGTGTTCGGCCTCGGGGCTCTTGGAATTAACGACTAATACCCGCGCACGTGCGGAAAGTCCGATCCAGCTATTGTCGGCGGCGCGGTTGGACTGTGGAATCTGGTTTGCGATTTCGCCAGATACGGGTTGGAATAGTCCAAGTTCGGCACCTTTCTGCAGATTACCGGCATCGTTACTAAGGTAGAGATCCGCCTCGGTGCGTCCGCCTTCGAGTTTGAGTTTGTTTAGCAGCTCGGTGGATTTGCCGGAATGGAGGACGACCTGAATTCCTGTCTCCTTGGTAAAGGCCTCGGCGACGGGCTTGACGAATTTATCGCTCCGACCAGAATAAACGACCAGAGACTCGGCGACGGCATTTTGTCCAAGGATGCTGGCCAAGCCTAATAATATCAATGAATTGAAGCTGCGCTTCATAAGGGATGCTCCTGCAATAAATAACCTAGATGCGAATGATAATGATTCTCATTTCCGTTTTCAAGTCTGTTTTCATCACGGATTTCATGTATGGGGCGAATTTGTTGACTGTGGTAGACTTCCCGCTTTGTCAGAGTCCAGCGGGAACAGTGTCATGCTGTTAATGATTGATAACTACGATTCCTTTACTTACAACCTCGTGCAGTACTTCGGCGAGCTCGGTGCTGATGTGCGAGTGGTGCGCAATGACCAGGTGACTGTCGACGAATGCGCGCAAATGAATCCGGATTTTTTAGTTGTCTCACCAGGGCCGTGTACCCCAAATGAGGCGGGCATATCTGTCGCTGCGATCAAGCATTTTGCCGGAAAAATTCCAGTGCTTGGCGTGTGTCTGGGTCATCAAAGTATAGGCCAGGCCTTTGGTGGCCACATTGTCCACGCCAATGCCATCATGCATGGCAAGACTTCCATGGTTTATCACCAGGACAAAGGCGTTTTTAAGGGGCTGAAGAATCCTCTGGAATGTACGCGTTATCATTCCCTGGTTATAGAGAAAAAGAGTATTCCTGATTGTCTGGAAATTACGGCGTGGACGCAGGACGAAAATGGCGGTGTAGACGAAATCATGGGTGTGCGCCACAAAGAGCTGATGATCGAAGGCGTGCAATTTCATCCGGAGTCCATCCTGTCCGAACAGGGACATGAGATGCTGAAGAATTTTCTGGATATGAAAAAGTAAAAGAGGAATGAGCAATGGACTTACCTGCTGCGATTAAGGCGGTTACAGAACGACGTGATCTGAACGCAGATGAGATGCGTCAGGTAATGAAGACCATCATGACCGGCGAAGCGACTCAGGCGCAAATCGGTGGCTTTTTAATTGGCCTGCGTATGAAAGGTGAAACCGTAGACGAGATTGCCGCCGCGGCAGAGGTGATGCGTGAATTGGCAGCACGAGTGACGGTTACTGGCGATCATCTCGTAGATACCTGTGGTACCGGCGGTGATGGAGCCAATACTTTTAATATTTCCACATGCAGTGCACTTGTTGTGGCTGCTGCGGGTGGCAAGGTTGCCAAGCATGGCAATCGTTCTATTTCCAGTAAATCCGGTAGCGCGGATGTGTTGGAAGCGGCCGGGGTAAATCTCGATCTGACGCCACAGCAAGTTGCCCAATGTATCGATAAAGTCGGCGTCGGTTTTATGTTTGCGCCAAAACACCACGGCGCGATGAAGCATGCAATAGGTCCGCGCAAAGAGATGGGCGTGCGTACGATCTTTAATGTTCTCGGCCCGCTGACGAATCCTGCCGGTGCGCCAAATCAGGTTTTGGGTGTGTTTAGTAAGCAGTGGGTGGAGCCGTTAGCCAATGTATTGGCCAAGTTAGGTAGCAAGCATGTGTTAGTCGTTCATGCCGACGATGGCATGGACGAAATCAGCATCGGCGCAGAAACGACCGTGGCCGAATTAAAGAACGGTGCGGTGACGAAGTATACCATTTCCCCCGAAACCTTTGGTATGAGCAAAGGGGATGTGTCCGCCTTGGCGGTAGATGGTGCGCAAGAGAGCCTGACGATGATTAAGCAAGTGTTAGATAATCAGCCAGGTCCGGCTCGTGACATCGTGGTTCTGAATGCCGGCGCGGCGATTTACGCTGCCGGTTTGACAGACTCACTGGAAAAAGGTGTGGCGACAGCGGCTGAAGTGATCGCCTCTGGTGCCGCTCGCAATAAACTTGATGAACTCGTTTCCACTTCGGCAGAAATGAAATAAAGCTATGTCTAGTACACCTGATATTCTGGTCAAGATTCTCGATCGAAAACGCCAAGAAATTGATGAGCGTTCCTCTCTGATCAGCATGCATGACTTGCGCAACATGCTGGAGCAGTCGACACCGCCGCGCGGTTTCGTCAATGCCATACGCAATAAACTGGACAATGGTCTGGCCGCAGTCATTGCCGAAGTTAAAAAGGCCTCGCCGTCTAAAGGTGTGTTGCGCGAAAACTTTAATCCGCTACAAATTGCACAAAGCTACGAGCGTGGCGGTGCCGCGTGTCTGTCAGTATTGACCGATATCGATTTTTTCCAGGGCAGTGATGAGTATCTTGAAAAGGCACGGGGTGCAGTTTCGATTCCGGTTCTGCGTAAGGATTTTATTATTGATCCGTATCAGGTTTATGAAGCGCGTGCAATCGGCGCTGATTGCATTTTGCTAATTGTAGCGGCCTTGGAAGACGGTCAGATGATAGCTCTATCACGCCTGGCGGAAGATTTAGGCATGGATGTTTTACTTGAAGTGCACGACGAGGAAGAATTGCGACGCGCTCTGCGTTTAAAACTGCCACTCATTGGTATCAACAATCGCAACCTGCGTACATTTGACGTGAGTTTAGACACGACGATTGAGTTATTAAAGATGATTCCCGACGATCGCATCGTAGTGACCGAAAGCGGCATTCTTAAAAAAGCCGACGTGGAATTTATGCACGAACATAATGTGCACGCTTTTTTGGTTGGAGAAGCCTTTATGCGCGCGGAAGATCCGGGCGCAGAGTTGTCTCAATTGTTCTTTTCCTGATCCGACCAAATAAAACAGCGAATTACACTACCGGATCTCCCGCCAGGATGAGATTTTCGGCATGTTGTAAATTTTCCGGGGTGCCGTAAATTACCAGGACATCACCATCCTGTAACTTGATATCGGCGGGCGGTTCGTTAATGACCTCTTCTCCTCGCCTTAGGGCTCTAAGTTTTACGCGGCTTTTTTGCCAGTCAACTTGATCAATGCGCCTGTTAACCGCCTTGGCGCCGGTTGTTATGGTGACGCAATGCAGCCCCTCGCGTAAGACCGGAGCCTCTTCAACATCGTGAGTTTCCTCACCGTGAAACATCTCGTGTAAGGCATGATAATGACCGGCCCGGACTTCCTGTACCTGTTTCCTGATGCGAATTGCTGGGACATCAAGCAAACGTAGCAAGGCAGACGCTAGCATCAGGCTTGCTTCGAGTGTTTCAGGCACTACCTCGGTTGCTCCTGAGTTATAAAGGGTTTTTAGGTTCGAGTCGTCGCGTACGCGGACGAGAATAGGCATTTCAGGGCAATGTTCGCGCGCCTGTTGGATAATTTTTCTGGTGGCGTTCAAGTCGTCGTAGCTAATTAATAACGTTTTGGCTCTTTCCAGACCAGCTGCGATGAGTAATTCGCGATGGGTAGAGTCGCCATAGTTAACCGGTTTTCCCGCCGCACGAGACTGTCGTACTACCTCGGCATCGAGATCAAGCGCAGTGTAGGGAATACTTTCCTGTTCCAGAAAGCGTGCGACGTTTTGGCCTATGCGACCAAAACCACAAATTATCACATGCCCTGACAGGTTTTGAGTTTTCTCGGCGATTTCGGCTTCGACTTTTTCACGCGATGCACCATAGGTTTCGGCGAATAATTTTTTTGCGAGCGGGCCGTTATAGCGAACCAACGTCGGCGTTAAGACCATGCTTATGACGCTGGCAGCCAATACGATCTGTCCGGCGTCGCCAGATATGACATTGTCTGAAATCGCAAGCGCTAACAGGGCAAATCCGAACTCACCACCCTGACACAACACCATCCCGGTGCGGAAAGAAACGCCTTGCTCGGCGTCGACGATCAGTCTGCTGAGTATATACACAACGCTTAGCTTCAGTCCCATAAAGCAGATCAACACCAGCACTACCCAATGTATGACGGCGGGTATCGTATGCAGGTTGAGCAACATCCCAATGGTGATAAAAAAGAGGCCAAGCAATACATCGCGCAGCGGTTTGATTTCCACTTCCACCTGGCTGCGAAATTCGGTTTCGCCAAGCATCATGCCTGCGATAAAAGCGCCTAGCGCTAAAGACAAGCCGGAGTAAGACGTAGCCAGGGCAGCCGCTAGCGCAAACAATAAGACCGTTAGCGTGAACAACTCCGATGAGCGATAGCGCACCATTTCACGAAATAGTGGGCGCAATAACCAGTGACCAACCGCCATCATGGCGATCAGTACGATCACGCCCTTGAGCATAGCCAGTGAGATCTCACCGGCGATCCCATTTTGATCGGGCTGTGACAATGCGGGTATGGCAATCAAAAAAGGTACGACCGCGATGTCCTGAAAAAGCAGGATGGCTACGGCGTAACGCCCATGACGGGAGCTTAGCTCTAGCTGTTCACCCAGAAGTTTTATAACGATGGCGGTAGAGGATAAGGCGAACACGCCACCGATAACAAAGGCACTACCCCCACTTTCCCCCAGACCCCAGGCGATGATCGCGATCAAAGTGGTAGTGATGATGACTTGCGCGCTGCCTAAACCGAGTACCTCGCGACGCATGGCAATAAGTTTTGGTAAGGAAAATTCCAGCCCCAGGGTAAACAACAGAAACACCACGCCAAACTCGGCGAGCAGGCGAATGTTTTCAGAATCTTCGACCCATTCAAGTCCGTGCGGACCGATTAAGACGCCGACGGCTAGATAGGCAAGAACGGAGGGAAACTGAAAACGCTTGAATAAGGCAATTGCCAGAACGGACACGGCGAGTAATGTGACAACTTCCAATAAGGTTTCGTTGTGCATATTTTCAGAATAGTTAGGGTACGGGAGCAGTGTATCACGATGTAAATTGCAAGTAAGTGTGTAGTGAATAGAAGTTACAGAAAGCCGCCCAGTCGTTGGGCGCGCACGACTTTGTTGAATTGCTCAACCCAGTATTGATCAAAGGTCTTTCCACTTTTCGCGTTGATATCCACCACGGCACGCAAGATAGTTTTTCGTCGGGGTTGCTGGGGTTGTGCATGGGTTAGCGCAAAAAAATAGTCACATATAGATAAAATCTTTGCACCGTGACAAATCGCGTCCCCATATATGCCGTCGGGATATCCAGTGCCATCAACACATTCGTGATGCTGGTATATCATCTGGGCGCACCCATTAAGGTCTGGCATCGCCAGGGCCAGTTCGTAACCACGGGTCGTATGCATCTGTAAAAGCTGTGTTTGTTTTTCATTTAGCGCTTCGTTGGAAAAATAGATGTCACTCAAGGATAGCAAGGCAAAATCATGTAAATATACGGCGGCCTCTAATTGGTAAACATCCACCTGATTTTCCGCCATAGCGTTCATACCCAGGGCGAGTGACAGAAGTTTTTCTGTTCGACCATGCCAGTGTGTCTGTCGTGCATCTACAGTCTCAGACAGTATGCGCAAATGGCTGAAAGTCGATTTATCGACATCTGCCCGTGGGATGTCGACTTTGTTGTTGAAGTAAGGCTTGGTTTCAAATAACTCGACACCTGCGTCTTCAGTTTGGTCGGTTTGGAAATCGCCGACCAGTAAATTGAATATTGTTGTTGAAATGGAGTAGAGCTTTTCGTTATCGGTAACATGCGCGAGGGGCGAAATGGCGCGTTGCACCAATTGGATGGTATCGAAGTCCACCCCTCCATCCTGTATGGCCATTTTTATCATGTCTTGCAGTCGTTCGAGGATTGCTATAGTGGCGTGTAACAAGTTCGTGAAATCGGGCGTAATGACTGAAATGCGTTTATACACGCCATTCAAAACATATAGCGGCTCTACGATAGGGGGGATATCTGATGAGCTAGCGATAGCGAACATTTCGTTGAGGTTTATGCGGATCTGATCAATGGCTTTGGTATCCATAACCGTGTTTTGATCCGCATAGGTTTCGATGCGTGCGATGTGTATGTCGAATCGCTCTAATACTTCCTCTAGAAGATATGGATCCTCAAAGATTGGAAGCTTGCTGTTTGAATGACTCATTTTTAGTACTAGTGAACTAACCCATAGGTGTAAATCGACCGTGATTGAAAATACTTCAATCGTACTAGGGGAAATAAGAGGTTTTGTATTCTTGTAGACATGGCAAGAGGGCACAAGGTACCAAACGCAAATTGCTTCCCTGGACTAGCTCCAATAGACTAAGGTGTTGAGGGCAGCTACACGCTGAGACAACACGAGGGATAGATATGGTCGGCAAGAAAAACATCGTTTTTGGTTTTTTATTTCTGGTTATCACCGCATCGCTTGGTCCGTATATGGTTACAAACTATGGGACCTGGACCAAGTCATACACGGATAAGCAAGGCATAGTTGGAAAGCTGCAAGAACTTAAAGCGAATGAATACGAGATGGACCTGGAGCCAGTGGATCCAGGCAAGCATGCCAGACTGAATACGGATAGCATTCTGATATTGAATCAGTTGATCAATGCCGAGACCGAGATTGATATGATCAAGGGTGGTCCTCATGCCCATGGCAATCTGGAGGCCTTGTTAAATATAGCGGTTGGTGTTGTGCTCTGTTTTCTCGCTTGCGGACGATTAATCAAACAAGCCATTAGCTGGATGTTCATACTTGGCACGCTTATGCATTCGGGTCTGTTGTTTTTCGAACGTGTTTTCCAACATGAATGGGCGGGTACATTATTGCAAACAGGTATTGGCCCGGTACTGATTCTACTCGGTTTGCTGTTGACCGGTATCATGGCTGCACTAAGCCTGCAGGAGCAGCCACTGCGCGACTGATGATAGGATTGCTTCAACGTGTTACAGAAGGAAAAGTCGTTGTTGCCGGTGAAACGATAGGCAACATTGGTGTCGGTCTGGTGGTGTTGGTAGGCGTCGAGCGCGGCGACCAACGTCTCCAGGCCGATCGACTCTTGGAGCGTCTGCTATCTTACCGTGTTTTCCCTGATGAACAGGGACGCATGAATCTTAGCGTCAGGGATGTAAACGGGGGGGTGTTATTGGTGCCGCAGTTCACTTTGGCTGCTGATACACGCAAAGGTAACCGACCCGGTTTCTCAACAGCCGCCGAACCGGCGGAAGCAAAAGAGTTGTACGAATACCTGGTGACCATAGCCGCAAGTCGTTATGCACATGTGGCTACTGGACGTTTTGGCGCCGATATGAAGGTTTCACTCACCAACGATGGGCCAGTGACTTTTTGGATACAGGTCACCCCTACTTAAACCTGATGCCGAGGTGACACAATGTCGAAAACATTGATGGATTACGTCAATGCTGCACGGGAAGCGGTTTCACATCTGGGTTGTGATCAGTTGCAGGACTTTCTCGAAACCAAACCTGATCTACTGGTAGTGGATGTGCGCGAGGAGAGTGAGTATGCCGCCGGCCATATTCCCGGTGCGATCCTGGTGCCACGAGGTATATTGGAGGGTGCGGCGGATCTGAACTATGGCAAACGTGATCAGATTCTAAGCGAGGCCCGAAAGCGGCCGATAGTCGTCTATTGCGCAACCGGTGGGCGTAGCGCTATGGCGGCTTTGACCTTGATCGAAATGGGATATGCCGAGGTATACAATCTGGCGGGTGGTTTTGTGAATTGGGAAGCTGACGATTTGCCCGTGGAATCACCATAAAGCGCCAGCCTAAATCTCCTTGTGCGTTGATCTGAGTCCGGGGTTTCGGCACAATGTGCCCACAGAATAATGGGTGACAAACCCAATCCCCGGGAGGATGCAGGAATGAAAATTAGATGTTTGTCTGTGGCATTTGCGTTCGTGGCAATATTGTCGCTAGCCGGCTGCGCTACCAGCATAGTTAAACAGACTCACCCCTTATATGCCGCTCCAAGCGATGCCTATGCCGAAGTGGTCTTTTTTCGCCCTATGCCACGGCGTACCCGCGGGGTGGCAGACAATGATGTCACCATAGAAGTGGATAAACAGGAAATGCTCAAATTATCCGCAGGTGAGTATGTAGTGTTGCGTCTGAAGCCCAGTGAGGTGGAAGTCACCATGCGCAATATGACTTACCTGACCTATCGTGTGATGCCGGAAGAGGTGTATCGTGCGCGCAGAATCAGCTTCGAAGCCAATAAAACTTACTATATCCAGGCGATGCTCAAGGTCGAGGAATTTCGTGGCTATTATTTCGTTCCTCAGGTGATAGAAGAGGAGCAGGGGAAGCAAATTGTGCGACAGCTAAAGCCGGTCACACAACCCGTCGGCTAATATCCCAAGGTATTTACAATAACATGCCGCCTTGTGCGGCATGTTTCGTTTTACAGGACAGAAAATTATGTATGTGCGAAGTCGGTGGTTTCTATTTGGTGTGTTTTTACTTGGAGCCTGCACCGGTAATGGCGTGGTCAGGGACGTCAAGATTGAGCCCACGCTGGCACGTATGGGACACGCTGATACGATTACTGTCAGCGTAGGTCGCGACGTGGAGCACATCGATATCGCCGTTTTACCTGGTGGACCTTATATAAAATCAGAATCTTTGCGTTCGTCCTTGTTACCGTCGCCGTTCTCAAAATTTGGCGCGCGGCTTGAGATAAGCGGGGACGGTTTTGGTCTGGTGGGAAATGACGGTGTAGAACGTTATGAATTATCGCATTCACCAAAATTGATTGAGTTCAACCAACAGTCCGTATGTGTCCTCGATGATCAGCAACAGCTCATTCATATCGAACGCGTGAACAAACAGCGGACAAGCACCACGGTGAAGGCAGGCGCGAGTGCGATAGAAGCGTATGAGCATGGTTGTGTGGTCATGCTTGATCAGCAAAGCCTGGTTCACTATTTACCGAATTCCAACAGACTCGTGGAGTCGAGTGAATATCGTCTCGACAATCAGGCGTGGGATATACGGGCAGAAGGACGCAGGCTTCTGGTCGCCGATGGTCTGACGGGACTAACCGTATTAGATATGCAGTCTGGCAGCCTGGGCTGGGTGAGTAGTTACAATAAGCTAGGCGATGTGCGATTGGTGGCTGGTGATGGCGAATTCGTCATCGTTGCTGATCAGCATAATACGTTAAGCCTGATTAGTCTGGAGCGGGAAGGTACCGCGCGTTTGATTTCGGATTTTCATCTGCCGCATCCGGTTTCTGCTCTAGCGCTAAAAGATTTACAGGTATGGGCCGCGTCTGGCGAGCAGGTATACCAAATCGATTTTTCCTCTTTGGGTACACCTGTCTTGAGCTATCTGGGTGTAAATTTAGGTGGTAGCCGACGTTCCTTCCTCGACGGTGATTTAATCTATGTTGCCGATTGGTTTTCGGGCATGCATATCTACGATGTCAGCATCCCGAATGCGCCGCGTTTGGTTTCCAGTCTTCATACGCCTGGTTCTCCCAAAGGCGTCATCGTAAAAGACAATATTGCCTATATCGCTGATGACGATCATGGCCTGCAAATCGCTAACGTAAAAAATACGCGACGCCCAGCTATTATCGCCGAGCTTCCGCTGTCTGGTTTGGCGTATACCATGAAATTGGTCGGCAGCCGTTTATATGTCGCTGCGCATCGCGGTGGCTTGCATATTGTTGATGTAGCAAACCCGGCAAAACCAAAACTATTGGGCACACTTGATACCGCCGGGAAGTCCTGGGCTGTTCACGTACTGGGTAATCTGGCCTTCGTCGCTGATGATGACAGTGGCGTGTTGGTGGTGGATGTCAGTGAACCTGGAAGCATGCGTGTGGTAGAACAATTTTCCCCTGGAGGGCACGCCGAAGATATTGTGATACGCGACAATCTGGCCTATGTGGCGTTTTTCGAACAAGGCTTATTTATTCTTGATATCAGTAATCCTCGGCATATACGTCAACTGGCGCATTTACCAACGCCGGGTAATGCACGTGGCATCCAGCTCGATGGTGATACGCTGTATCTTGCTTCTTGGGAAGCCGGTCTACAGGTGGTCGATATCGCGTCGCCCCATAAGCCGCGCATTGTTGGGCATTATGACACCAAGGGCGATTTATGGGGTCTGGAGCAGCGCACCGGTATCGTGTACGGACTGGACTGGTGGGGTGGCTTAAAAATCATAGATGTCACTCAGCGTGAGACGCCACGTTTGATAGGGCAGTATCAAAACGCTGGAAAGATACACCACATCGCAAAACAAAATAACTATCTCTATCTTGCCGCTAGCCAACGCGGCTTACAGGTGTTTGACGGTAAGAATCCCCTGAATCCGGTTTGGGCAACAGGTGTGGACGTTGATGGTAGTGCACGAGATGTTCTTATTCGAGGAGATACGGCTTATGTGGCTGTGGCGGAATTGGGCGTTGCCTTAGTGGATATCAGTAATCCCTTTCATGCACGTTGGAAGGGGCGTGTTGAATTGCCGCGGGGTGTGGATATTCTCGCGGGTTATAAAGACTTTATACTTGCGGGAAAAACTGGTGAGAGTCTTGAGTTGCTTTCAATAGATAAGCAAGGCGAACTACAGCTTACCGATTATATTTCGCTAAAGCCCAAATTATTAGCGGTTGTAGAAGATGGATTTCTAATTGTAGATACCAATGGGGATCTGTTTTTACTCTGTGATTTAGATCGGCACTCATCAGCTTTGCGCAAGTTGAGAAGTCTCGGTCGACATGTTGAACGGGTGGCTGTTGGTGGAAGCCATCTGTTTGCCTATACCAGCGACAAACAAATACAACGCTATGTTTTACCCAATGTCGATGTATTGACTGATACTGTTCAATTGGAGCAAGCAGCCGATGGCCTGGCTTTTTTTGAAGGGCGGTTGTTTGTTTCGCGACACCAAAACGGGGTGTTGGTGATTAATTACTCTGGATCAAAGCCGCTCATAGAAATGGAATATGCGGCAACCCACTCCATAGAGCAGGCATTGATCACTGAAGAGGCAATTTTTCTTGCGGGGGAAAACATTATTGTTTCCGGCGAAAGACTGCCGGGTTTTTCCGTTTCCAAAGCCAATGGGAAAGTCCAGATTACGCTTTCACCTGATATGCCTATGGGTTCGTACGACTTACGCCTTACCGAAAACGGCGTGCAGACCCATGTGCGAAATGCCTTCGAAGTGGGGTTCAAAAAGCCGGCTAAATCTCACTTTACGCTTGAAGATTTGAAGAAGAAAATGCAGCAAGGTAATTTTGAAGGTAAGGCGCCTTAGGGATTTTGTCCGCTAGACCACAATGAATAGTATCTGTCGAAAATTTTTTCGGCATATTTAGTGCATTAATGGGGCATACCCAAACCGGAATCCTGACCGTGTTTGCATTGAAACAGAAAATTGTGGGAGCCATAAGCGTGACAGACGAAAAGGTCGGTGCACCTCTGACTTTCGCCAAAGACGCACCCACAGATCTGTATACTGAGAACCAACGTCTCAAACGGCAATTACGTGCCTACCTATCCAAGGCCAGACAGAACGAAGAAAAGTTTTTGCGCCTACAAACGCTGGAACTCCAGCTTATTAGCTGTACTTCCCTAAAAGATTTGATCCACACTGTTACCCATGATTACCGATTGGCCTCAAATTTAGAGAAGGCCACACTGGTGCTTTACGATCCCGAATACGAATTGCGTAGAATTCTTGAAGAAGATGGCGTCGATCACGAGCGTCATCACGACTTGTTGTTTACTGAAAACCTCAATGATCTAAAAGCACTGTTTGGCGACGCGAGACGTCCTTACCTTGGTAGTTACAACTCACTCGTACATGGTCATATGTTTAAGATAGACGATAACGGTTTGGAAAGTATTGCTGTATTGCCTTTGGCGATACGTGGGCGCCTGATAGGCTCACTAAACCTTGGAAGCTACCATTTGGGCCGTTTTGTACAGGGTACGGCGAGTGACTTTCTTGAGCGTCTAGCTAATATTGTCGCGGTATGTTTGCTTAACGTAAAAAATCACGAGCAGCTGAAGAAGATCGGTCTTACCGATGTGTTGACGGGCCTGAATAATAGGCGCTTTTTTGATCAGCGCTTATTGGAGGAAGTGGCGTCTGTGCAACGCAATCAGGCGCCTTTGTCTTGCTTGTTTTTCGATATTGACTTCTTCAAGAAAGTAAATGATGTGTATGGACATCAGGCCGGTGATATTGTTTTGCGAGAAGTGGCCGCAATTATTCGCCAAAACCTGCGTGCGACCGACGTTATAGCTCGTTTTGGTGGAGAAGAGTTTGCTGCCTTGCTCCCTCATACCGACGCCAATATTGGTATGGAAATCGCCGATCGCATCAGGGCAAGTATCGCCAATAGGCAATTTGATATTGGTGAAAACGAATGGCTCGAGCTTACAATATCAATAGGGATGTCGACTTTGAAAGATGCGGATATCGGTACAGCGCCAAAATATCTTGGAGAAAAGCTGATTCAACGTGCAGATGAAAATTTATACAAGGCGAAATCCAGTGGCAGAAACCGGGTAATCGGCGATATTCCCAATCCACAACTGGACTTTGATGGGTTATAAAAAAAGGGGGCTAGGCCCCCTTTTCAATATTTACTTCACGATTTCTTTCATCGCCTTGAGTGGCAGGATCTTTACGACCTTGGTTGCCGGCTTGGCTTTGAACATCATCTCTTCGCCAGTGAATGGGTTGACACCTTTGCGGGCCTTACGAGCCGGCTTGGTAATCACCTTCACCTTAAACATGCCCGGCATGACAAAAAGTCCAACCGAATTACGCTTAATGTGACGATTAATAATATTGCTATACGCGTCCAGTACGCCGGAAACATCCTTGCGACTCATGCCTGTCTCATCTGCAATTTGTGCATACATTTGAGACTTGGTCATCTTTTCCTTGACCGGGCCTGTTTCCATTTTCACCGGTGCTGCCTTAACTGTCTTAGTAGCAGCTACCTTTTTCGATGTTGCCTTTTTGGCAGATGCTTTTTTGCTTACTGCTTTTTTAGCAGTCGCCTTTTTCGCACTTGCCTTCTTTTTGCCAGCCTTTTTCTTTGCCGCCATTATCCACTCCTATGCTGTAGAAAAGCCATATTCGTTAATGGAAAACTACATTTCCCGGTAACGAAGCGTATATCGTGTTGTTAAAAAAATCTATAGTATTTATTCATTAATTAGTAAAAAATGTGCAAAAATCACTTTTTTTACGCAAGTTTCTAACACAAGCGGGGTAACGCATTTCAATGAATCCATTTAATCGCATGCAAAACGTTTTAGTTGTATTAATCGTTAGCGTGATGACCGCCTGTGCAGGTGATACCTACTCAGAATTACAGCTTGCGGCGGCACGCGGACAAACAGACCGGGTAGCGGTGATGCTTGATAAAGGCGCCGATGTTAACGACTACAACAAGCACGGACGTACCGCTCTGATGATGGCTTCGGCGTCAGGACATAACGACACTGTAGCGTTATTGTTAAAGCGAAATGCATTTATCAACGCGCAGGATGTTGATGGCATGACGCCATTGATCGAGGCTGCCGCCAGCGGTCATGACAAAACCATCACGCTGTTGCTCGAGAATGATGCTGATATCAATATCACTAATAAATATGGTGCAACCGCGCTGACAAACGCAGTATTTTTCAGTCATGTCGATGCAGTAAAAGCCCTGCTTTCGGCGAAGACGCGTTTAAGCGAGGAAACTACTGAGAACGCATTTCTCATCGCCGCTGGTTTAGGCAATCTTCAGATGCTTACTGACTTGCTCGATTATGGCGTGAATATCAACTCGCGTGGAAAGAAGGGACGAACAGCCTTAATGGCAGCTACGACTTTTGAACACGAAGATGCAGTTCAGTTGTTAATCAGCAAGGGTGCTGATCTCAGCATACGGGATATCGAAGGCCAAACCGCTTTGGAAATCGCAAAAGAAAACGATCTGAAAAACATCGTTGCTCAACTCTCCAGTGTACGAAAAAAGTGAACAGAAAGCTGACGATTGAGAGTCGTAAGCAAGGCTTGACGGAATTTACTCGAGAAGTTGAGGCGATTATCGGTGAGAATCCTGTTCGCGACGGTTTGTGTACGCTATTTATTCGGCATACCTCTGCCAGTTTAATCATTCAGGAAAACGCCGATCCGTCGGCGCGACATGATTTAGAAAAATGGTTAAACCGCCTGGTGCCTGAGAACGACGCGCTTTATACGCATACGCTTGAAGGCGTAGACGATATGCCTGCACATATAAAATCAGTGCTGACAGCGACGTCTTTGTCTATTCCGATAATTGAACACCGTCTAGCCTTGGGAACTTGGCAGGGAATTTATCTGTGGGAGCATCGTCACGGCATTAACAGACGTGAGGTGATAGTCAACATCAGCTGATCACTGCGGGCGTTTCGATTCCTGTTGAGATGCAGGGAAAGGGTTGTCATTATCTCTCCACCACGCCGCTGGTGATCCTTCATGGGGAACACTATGACAGCGTTCGCAGGTCCATAGAGCAAATGCTACCTTGTCATGGCAACGACCACAGTACTGCCCGGCGATGATGGCGTCCATTCCAATTTTAGGATTGCCGCCTCTTTGGGGAACAAATATCGCTGGATGGCAATTTGAACAATCCAGCCAGCGTGTGTGCGCCAGATGAGGGAATCGCACCCATGGCATTTGGGCAGTGTCCTTAAACACGATGTCCATGTCCATAATGTTCATCTGGTCTGCGCCGGTAAGACTCATGCGAGGGTTGATGGTGCCCTCGTCAATAGCCTTGACCCAATTTACTCCGCCGCGACGGTCGGCGGGGAATTCTTTCATCGCAGTGGCGGGCTCTTGCAGTTGCTTGAGTGCGTCATTGCCATTATCGTGTATGCCATCGACAGTTAAACCGGAAAATACGGGTTGATTAACGAATACGCGCGTGTCGTCTTCCTCGTAGGTGCTGACTTTCCCTCGTACCGTGTAATCTGCGCCACCTCTACTGAACGAGCACGACGATATAACTGTGCTGACGATAAGCACTGTAAGGATTAAGGCAAAAAGCCCTTTCATTCGCATTTTCCCCCCTTTACACACAAATCAGGGCCTTGCTCCCGCTGTCTGTAAAATATGCGTTAGTTCTGTGTAATCTTCTGATATGGCGATCATTAGCGGCGTGCGGCCATCTTTCGTTCTTGCCTGCACATCGGCGCCGCGGTCCAATAGCAATGACACGGTATCCTGATTGTTTCTTTGTACCGCCCACAACAGCGGTGTCCAACCATCTTTCGTTTTTGCGTCGAGTTCGGCGTTATTTTCCAAAAGTATGCTTGCGATTTTTGTATACCCTTTTTGCGCGGCTCGCGTCAATGGGGTCCAGCCTTTCTCATCACTCGCATTAACATCGGCACCGTTGTTCAATAAAGTCATTACAACTTTTTCATCGTTTTGCCGTACCGCGTGCATTAAAGCGGTCCAGCGGTAATTATTCTTTTCATTCACATCGTGCCCGGCTTGTATCAGTGACTCTACCTGCGTTGTGTCCCCTTGTATAACGGCTTTCATCAGCGGCGTATTCCCGTCGCAGCCGGACAAGGTGACGATTAGTGTAATGATAAAGATAGTGAGGCGCATGGCTATATTCGTATCGAAAAAAAGCCACATATTAGCACGGCTTAAGGAGAAATCGAGTTCAAAAGGTATTGAATTGACGCCGGTGTTCCTAAGAACTGCCGGCGTCCCTCCCCCCTTGAAAACCGATTTTATTCGCTGGAGCTAAGTTGAACGTTATGCGAAGGCTCGACGTGGTTGACGTGCTCCAGAACTTCGAGTAATTCAGCCTTTACCCGTGCCAGGAGATCTGTGTTGCCTGATATTTTGTACTCTTTCAGCAGTAGATATGCTGTTGCAGGATGGATAACGGCGTCCATAAGGCTCATCATTGGACCAAAATGATCTATTTTGTCCGGATCAATTCCTTTTGACTTTAGGAACTCGCCACCATGCCAGAGTGTCTCGATTTGATCCAGGGTCAGTGACTTCATGCCTTCAGCGTTTAAAATTGTGAGCTGAAGTGGCGTACCGCCCTGAGGGTTGCTTTGTAGGTAGCTAACGCCTCCTTCAATGCCAACCACCATCAATTCTTCCTGGGCGGCGATCATGGCATCAATGTCTCCCACTACACCCATATTCATCTGACGTATGGTGTTGTTAGCGAGACTCCGGTACGTATCCACGTCTAACGCATATGCCGAACATGATAAAGTGGTGAGCAAGAAAGCCACGAACCTAAGCGTATGTTTCATTTCCCATCCCCAATTTTTGCCGGCATTTTCCGTAATAGCCACTTAAGTGGCTATTAAATCAAGGTTGGCCGTCTGTTACGCTGACCTTTCCGATCTTCGCGATGGTATACCCAATCTGTTTTGATACCACTGAAGCACCGACCCCAAGGTAGAAGTTGTCAGGATTAGTTGGATTGGACTGCGCGACTTGGTGCCAGTGCCATGTAGCTTTATCGAGGCCATGTTCACCTTCGAAGTACAGACCTCCACCGGTAAAAATAAATACCATTTTATAAGTCTGTGGTCCCATTTCCAGTCGCATGGAGGTGGGCACGAGCGGTACGGTAGCGCCGGGAATCGAAACCAATGGAACGGTTACAGTATAAGGATTAAATGCGGCCAGGCTTGCAGGGGTGTATCGACTAACGCTCAGACCGAACCCTTTTGCACCGTCAAACCAGGCAGATATATTTGGGGCGCTACTCGGCGAACCGTTTTCCAGCCATCCTTGTCCCGAGGACACAAGAAAATGTAGTACGAAGTAATTGTCTGCCAGCGGCCCGGTGTAAGTTGGGTTACCACTAGCGTCTACTGATCGATTACCTGTGACCTGGATATTTTCAAGCACAAAAACTCTTCTAAAAGTCGCGGGATCTGAGCCATCGGATCCGAAGAAATTGAAATCTACATTGCTCTTATGCGTGAGGAAACCGCCGCCATGGGATTGCTTGTTGGAGTTTGAGTATAGCGTTAATTCAGAATTCGCTTCTTCGAAGGAAAGCAAGCTACTGGTTTGTCGGTAACTGGCCCAATCCCAAGGTTCGGAGGCTATGTCGCGGGGTGGATTACCGAGTGAACTGTAATATGCTCGGTATTGAGTAAGGTTCATGAGATACCGGCTGGGATCAGTTGAATCGAAATCTTCGACAAAGAAAGTTTGCGCTGTTGCAAATTGTGCGGATGCCAGCATCGCCATGCCTGTAATGGCTGCGGTTATTGTTTTGTTCATGATAGTCCCCTCGTCTCGAGCACTCTTATTTTGATGATTTTTAGTTTATTTTCAAAGCGATATTTGGATATTGCTTATAGTTCCCTACTCCGGTGCGCGCTTTGGCTGAATTTGTAGTTCTTATTACAACCGCGACTTTTAATTTTTATAAAAGTAAATCTAGCACATACCTATCGTGATTGACACTATCGGATGTGGTCGTCGAGCAGTTTGCGCCATTGCTGGAATCTGTCCAGGAGACCAGGGTTGCAGGTGGGATAGAATGCTTTTTGATGTAAATCGTTAGACGTCGTTTTTTCCGCTAAGAGAAAAAACAAACCCGCACAGGTCGTCTCAGAAAGAGACTGCCGTATAACCGGTATACCGGAAAGGTCCGCAAGTTTTTGGCAAAAACCCGGGTTTCTTCCCAGACCACCGCCAATCTGTATATTTTTATATCCGGAAAACAAAGCCATATTGCTTTGTAGCATGAAGACGATGCTTTCCAGTATTGCAACCATGGCTTCTTGTGAGTCACAAGACCTGTCAAAACGGCTCTGTCCCTCGGAAATCCAGAAGGGAGAGCCGATTCCGGATACCATATTTAAAAACACGGGTGGGTTCTGGTATTGCTCCGTCCACAAGGAGAGAGAGTCCTCGTAATTTTCTACCTGGTGTTCCTGTGCATACCACTGTAACGCGCGGCCGGCTCCATTTACGGTACCTTCCTTTACATACAGTCTTGAATTTGGTTCTGTATACACTATGCTGCGCAATAAGCCGTCAGCTTCGGAATCTATCTGTTGCGCAATGACTTGTTGGACAAAGGCGCCAGTGCCTGCATTTACAAACAGCGTTTGGCTTGGTGGTATTCCCATTGCAAATATCGCTGCGGATTGATCGCCGGTACAAATAGTGAGAGGTATCCGCCTATCGCCAAGTTGTATTGTTCCAAAACGATCGCGGGTATATCTGCACTCAGGAAGATGTTGCCTGTCAATTTGAAAGAGCGCTAACAAGGTTTGATCCCAGTCACCTGTGTGATAGTTGTAGAGTAAAGTTCTACCTGCATTAGCAGGATCACACACAAAAGGGTGGTCGTTTATTAACTTGTAGAGCACAAAACTCGCTACTGGCCCAATTGCAAGACGTCCTCCTTCACAATATCGCTTTACGGATTCAAGATTTTCAAGACACCAGCGCATTTTGCTAGCGCCATAGTGCGCGTTCAACACCAGGCCGGTATTTTTTGAAATCAAATCCTGATGGGTTTGATATTTGCCAAGATCGGGGAGGGTGCGTCTGTCTTGCCAACTGAGTATCGGGCTTAAAGCCTCGCCGGTTTCTCGATCCCAGCAAACCATGCTTGAGCGCTGCGTAGCCAATCCGGCTGCAACTATTCGTTTAGCGTCCTCGCCTGTTTGTTGGGTAATTCGAGTAAGAATGTGAGAAAAACTGTTGATGTACTGAACAGGGTCGTGTTCCACCCGTAAATTGTCAGGTGTATACGTATCAATTTCGGAATATGCGGAGAATATTTCTTTTCCTTGAGAGTCGTATACAATGCCCCGGGTGGCGTGTCCACCCTGGTCGAGTGCGAGATACCAGTTATCCTTTTTCGTTTTCATAAGCCCACCGGATTCAAAGGAATCTGTTTATGTTGATCACTGATCTGCACCATATCAGTTTCATCGTTTCTGATACAAAGAAGTCGCTGGCATTCTATTGCGACATTCTCGAATTGCAAGTTGACGAGAAGCGACCTGATCTTGGATATCCGGGTGCATGGATAAATATTGGTTCTTACCAGCTCCACTTGCTTGAATTGCCCAATCCCGATCCGACTCAAGGGCGCCCGCAACACGGTGGCCGCGATCGTCATGCCGCTTTCAAAGTCGACGATTTTGCACGATTGTTACAGGTGCTGGAAAATCATCGAATCGAATACACATTGAGTCGATCAGGTCGTCAGGCGTTGTTTTGTCGCGATCCTGATGGCAACGCGCTGGAGTTTATCGCCTGATTATTCGTCGGATGCGAGTAGTTGAGCATTGCCTCCCACCGCTGCGGTATTGATGCTCACCGTTTTCTCAGTCGCAAAGCGTTGTAGATAATGTGGTCCACCGGCCTTCGGGCCGGTCCCGGATAAGCCCATACCACCAAACGGCTGCACGCCGACTACGGCGCCTATCATATTGCGATTCACATAGATATTCCCGGCACGGATGTGTTCACACAGCCATGCGATGGTTTGGTCAATGCGGCTATGTATGCCAAAGGTAAGTCCGTAGCCAGTGGCATTGATCTCGTCTGCAAGTTTATGTAATTCATCAGCCTTAAATCTAACTACATGCAAGACGGGCCCAAATATTTCTTCTTTTAGATCGGACAAACTCTGCAACTCTATCAAGGCAGGTCCGAATAAGTATCCACTGCTCGGCGCGGAAACGCGTGTTTGAAATAGCAATCTCTTTTCGGAGGACAATTGTTCAACGTGTTGTCTTAGTTTTTCCAAAGCGGCTTCGTCAATGACAGGCCCGACATCGGTTTCCAGCATAATCGGATCGCCTACCGAAAGTTCAGCCATAGCACCGCATAGTAATTCTATTACGCGATCGGCGATGTCCTCCTGGATACACAAAATACGCAGTGCCGAACAACGTTGTCCTGCGCTATTAAAGGCAGACTGTATGCAATCCGCAACAACCTGTTCCGGTAGTGCAGAGCTGTCGGCAATCATGACGTTTAGTCCACCGGTCTCGGCAATTAAGGTTGCAAGAGGACCGATGCGATTGCTTAATGTGCGTTGTATCTGTTGTGCGGTATCTGTAGAGCCGGTAAATGCAACGCCGGAAATTCGCGAGTCGCTAAGTAGATGCTGACTTACATCGGAGCCCCGCGCGGGAAGAAATTGCAATACGTCACGGGGAATTCCTGCGTCATGTATTAATTGCACGCATCGAAAAGCGCACATAGTCGTTTGAGAAGCTGGCTTGGCGATAACTGAATTTCCGGCCATTAATGCCGCAGCAACTTGGCCTACAAAAATTGCTACGGGGAAGTTCCAGGGGCTAATGCAAACAAAAATGCCTCGTCCTGTTAAAGAAAGTCGATTGGTTTCACCGGTAGGGCCTGGCAACGAATTAGGTGAACCAAAATTCACCTTGCCGTTTTCTGCGTAGTAGCGACAGAAGTCGATAGCCTCGCGTATTTCTGACAAAGCGTCGGTAACACTACGTCCACCTTCCTTCACGCATAAAAACATCAATTCATCTCGATGTTCTTCAAACAAATCAGCGGCGCGAAGCAGGCAATCGGCGCGCTTATTTGCCAAGGTTAGGTGCCAGTTTCGAAAACCCTGTTCTGCGCTGTTTATTGCCGGATGCATTTGCTCTGGTGACGTAAGTATGGCTTCACCGAGCTTCGATGCCGTATGGGGGTTTAATATGTCGATGCTGGTGGCTTGAACATTTTTTTCTATATGAGCTAAAAGTGGTGTGACGCGCCAGGTTTTTCGACCACTAATTTGATTAAAGTGAGTCTGCAACTCCGTTAATCTCTCAAGATTGAAGAAATTGACACCTTTTGAGTTTGGGCGACTATCGCCATACAGGTAGTGCGGCAACACAATTTTGGGGTTGGCATACTTTTCAAGTGCGTTAAGTCTGCGCAGCGGATTGGCAACAATATCCTCGACGGCAACGCTATCGTCTTCAATACGATGAACAAAGGAAGTGTTTGCGCCGTTTTCTAACAGGCGGCGTACCAAGTAGGGTAGCAAATCTTCATAGCGTCCGACCGGCGCGTAAACGCGACATGGTGGACCAGAATAGCTGATTAACGAATCGTAAAGCTGTTCGCCCATGCCATGCAGGCGTTGAAACTCGTATGCCTGCCGATCACGAAACATGTTTCGGATTGCGGCGACGGTATAGGCGTTATGCGTGGCAAACTGGGGATAAAATACCTCTCCGGCCTTCAAAATATGATGTGCGCAGGCGAGATAGGAAGCATCAGTGTTTTGTTTGCGTGTGTAAACAGGATAGGATTCAAGGCCGCGTTCCTGCGCCCGTTTGATTTCAGTATCCCAGTAGGCACCCTTTACAAGACGTATTGGAATACACTTGTTCGCTTCCTTCGCCCAAGAAGCAAGCTGTTGAATGACGAGTGGCGCTCGTTTCTGGTATGCCTGTACGGCCAGGCCTAGTCCCTGCCAATGTTTTAATGCACTATCGAAAAAGACACGTTTGAAGATTGCGAGAGATAACTCAAGTCGGTCAGCCTCCTCTGCATCAAGAGTGAGGCCGATTCCATTGGCTTCGGCTTCATGACAAAGCTCAATCAAGGCGTCCCCCAGCTCTCTTTCTACACGTTCAAACTTTCCAAGTTCGTATCTTGGGTGAAGTGCTGATAACTTGACAGATATGCTTGGCGCAGAGAACACATTTTGCTCCCTGTTGTCGCTACCGATCTTTTTTATGGCGCAAGCATAAGCATCAAAGTAACGAGAGGCGTCTTTATTTGTCAGGGCAGCTTCGCCCAACATATCAAATGAATAACGGTACTGATCAAAACCTTTCGAATGACTCTTTTTTAGTGCCATATCGATATTCGTACCCAGTACAAACTGCTGACCGAGATACTGCATCATTTTTTTTAACACATTTCGGATTAATGGTTCGCCCATGCGGCTTACCAGTGACTCGAACGTTTGGATATAGCTACGAGTATGATTGCTGGCAGACTTTAGCAGTCGACCACTAAACATCAGACTCCAGCTGGAGGCATTGATAAAAAGTGATTTCCCCTTTCCAAGATGACGTTCCCAATGCGCGGCCGCCAATTTTCCTTCTAAGAGCAGACTAATCGTATGAGTATCGGGAATGCGAAGTAAGGCTTCCGCAATACACATCAAGACGATGCCTTCATCGGTGTTCAAGCTAAACTCATGCATAAGCGACTGCATACTGGTACGTTCGGCTTTGCGACTGCGCACATCTTTTACCAGTCGTGCGGCTTCCTCTTCCGCGGTTTCCAGCAGAGTGGTGTATGGCGCTAGTGTTTCCAGCAGGGAGCGAACACAGTCGTCCTCGTCCCAAAGATACGCATGGGACAACTTGTGATCGAATTCGGCGCTTAGCTCAGGCTTTTTTGAAAATATCATCGGTTTTTTCCAACTAAGTTCCAATCCGGCACAAATATTTCAACGTATGGGTATGCATAGTGTCTCACAATATAATTTATGACAAAGTCTTCCCTACGAAATCTATTCATCTTTGGCGTGCCATCCTGTCTTGGCGCGCAAGATACTCGTTGCGAAAGCGGCCCCTTTGCCATACGGAGTGCAGGATTGGAACAAGCACTAAGTGAGCGCTTCGAGCCCTATTGGCATAATGTAGCGGTATCTGATTCGACTCTCAATGAAGATAAAGTCGATGCTATTCTGAGTATATGCGAACAACTTGCCAGGGGTGTTGAGCAGATTGGCGAACAGCAATTTGTAGTGTTGGGAGGTGATCACTCGTGTGCTATTGGTACCTGGAGTGGCGTTAAACGGAACGACGCGACAAAGAATAGGGGTCTGATCTGGATCGATGCCCATATGGACAGCCATTTACCAGAGACTTCTCCCAGTCATGCTTTACACGGCATGCCTCTCGCATGTCTACTAGGTCATGGCGACAAGCGTTTTTGTGAATTGTCGGGCACTCGACCCGTGCTACTTCCACAAAATGTGGTGCTGTTAGGCATACGCAGCTATGAACCGGAAGAGGCGGTGTTGCTTGAACTGTTAGGTGTAAAAGTATTTACCATGCAGGATATTTCACAACAGGGTTTTATAAATGTTTTTAGTGAGGCCTTAACCCTGGTAAAGTCCAATAGCGATAGCTTTGGCGTGTCTATCGACTTGGACGCTATTGACCCGCGCTTCGCGCCGGGTGTGGGTTCACCGGAGCAAAACGGTATTTATCCTGATGAATTGTGTTTAGCGCTTTCATCGCTGAGAAATGAATCTGCGTTTCGTGGATTGGAAATCGTTGAGCTGAATCCAGCGCGTGATATCGACAACAAGACAGTAGATTTGTGTATTAGGTTGGTCACTAGTATTTACTAAGGAAGCGGAATGGATTTAATCGAGCTTGAGAAAACGTATTGCGCGCACAACTATGAGCCTTTGCCGGTTGTCATCTCTCGTGGTCGCGGTGTGTTTGTATGGGACCCCAAGGGTAAGCGCTATTTCGATATGATGAGCGCGTATTCCGCTGTCTCCCACGGACATACTCATCCTCGTTTAATTAGCACGCTAACTACGCAAGTAACTCAGCTCGCAATAGTTTCGCGTGCCTTCTATACCGATAAGCTGGGTGAGTTTCTCAAGCGTGCATGTGAATTGACCGGACAGGCCAAGGCCTTGCCGATGAATACTGGTGCAGAGGCTGTGGAAACGGCCTTAAAGGCTGCAAGAAAATGGGCTTACACGGTTAAAGGCGTTGAAAAAAACAAAGCCGAGATTCTCGCCTGCAAAGGTAATTTTCATGGTCGCACTATTGCGGTTGTTGGACTTTCCAGCGAGGAACAATATCGTGACGGGTTTGGCCCTTTTCCTCCCGGTTTAAAGACTATTGCCTATGGTGACCCGGCCGCATTAGAAGCTGCCATCACGCCAAATACGGCAGCTTTTCTAGTGGAACCAATACAAGGCGAGGGCGGTATTATTGTTCCACCCGAGGGATATCTCACGGAATGCGCAAAGATATGTAAAAAGCACAATGTATTGTTGATTTGCGATGAAATTCAGACCGGCCTCGGACGTACGGGTAAATTTCTCGCGCATCAGCATGATGGCATTCAGCCTGACGGCGTGATTTTAGGCAAGGCGCTTGGTGGTGGGTTGTTACCTGTATCGTTATTTTTGTCGAGTGAAGAAGTAATGGGTGTGTTTCATCCGGGAGATCATGGTAGTACCTTTGGTGGAAATCCTCTCGCGGCCGCGGTGGGTTTAGAGGCCTTGAATGTTACCGTGGAAAAACAACTGCCCGAGCAGGCTGCCAAGCTCGGTGAATATTTTATGGAAGCCTTGCGCAAGATCGATACACCGGTGATCAAGGAGGTACGTGGTAAAGGACTGATGATAGGCGTCGAAGTGGATAGCCAGTATGCAACCGCGCGCCAGGTGTGCGAAGTGTTGATGAACAAATGTGTGCTAACTAAGGAGACGCATGAGACAGTCATTCGATTTGCGCCACCGCTGGTTATAACAAAAACAGAATTGGATCAGGCGCTGGAAGTTATTCGCAGTGCATTTCTTGAGTTTAATGCCTAAAAGGTTTGCGATTACCTATTGATCACTGGTGGCCTGATAGACATCGGCGCGTCTCTCCCAACGCGAATAATGTCCTGATGTGGTTTCCACCGTATAAACAAACCATTCAGAGTTTGCCGTCATCATACGAAAGAAGCTGCCTTCATCGTTGACCGCCTGACCAAAATCCTGTTCAGGCAAAGTCTGTTGAAGTATCGCTAATACCTCCGATGCCTTATCAGTTATACGCGGGGTCTTAGGCAAATACTCAACATTGGTCTTTAATACTATCGTCTTGACACGCTCCCGAGTTTTGTTATCCACCTGATCACGATGAAGCAAAACGTCAATGTTTCCTGGCGTGTTAAAGGTGAAGTCCTTCAACAACGTTGTCACTTTTTCCTGCTCAGTCTTGAGATGTTCAGGGGTTTCTTTGACCGACTGTGTGCATTCCGAAACCAATAACAAGGCAAAAGGAATAATGACTACGAGAAACAGCAAACCTTTCATAGAACATCCAATATCACGACTTTAGTTAAAGATTAAATGTGGAAGTCGTCGATTTTAGCAGAAGCCAGAGTGATAGGCTTGTATATAAAGGTGCCCACAATAGCGGGCACCCATATTCCTATCCAAGCGTGATAGACGTACCGATGCCGTTTTGAGAGTGCTTGTTTATGCGCAGATGGCGAAAAACGAGCAAATGTCCGAATAGCGCAGAGCATACCAATACTCCCGGTAGTAAAATAAATGGCGAAAAGGTGACCCATATATTTGGGGTGTCGGTCGGAATCACCTGCAAGGGGTGTGGCATAGTCAGAATAGCGGTTCCTACGACGTTGATGAGTAATGCGAGTGAAAGTAGATTCCATCCGAGTATCCATTTGGACGAGACATGTCCTCGAAACAGAAATAAGGCAAGAATCACGGCAGTGATACCGCTGAGAATGTCCATATTTCTTCCAGAATAAGTCATCTCCATAGGCGCAATCCCCTGAGTTGCTGCGTGATGTATCAGTAATTCAACAGGTATCCTGAATACTTGAAACCCGACTAGCAGTAGTATTGGCGTGTTGCTGGCGATACGTTTGCCGATCGGGGAAGTGGCCAAAACGGCGGTGAATATCAGTAGCGCAATAAACACTCTCAGGCCTGGCGGTGGAAAGGTTTCAAAAGTATGCATCCAGCCTTGCTGGCTTAGTAGAAGTAACATACCCGTTAGTATTATTAGAAAAATCCCGGTATTCATCGCTGCCCGAAAGTTAAACCCTCGCCCAATATTTGATGGTCCGGAATAGGCATTGCCGGCTATCCAGCACCACCAAAGACTGACAATGAGTGAGAGGGCGACAAATCCTGCTTGCAGTCCAAGCGAGGGTATGATGTTCAGTTCCATAGTCGTAGCTCCTTTGCTATTATTAACTAATAGTTATTACTATTAAATACTATTAGTTAATAAAGTCAAGCATTGGGATGGAAATGTCGGACAAAAAACGCAGTTATCAACAGTTCTGTAGTGTGGCCCGTGCGCTGGATGAGGTCGGCGAACGCTGGACTCTGTTAATCGTGAGAGAGCTCTTGTTGGGGCTCTGGCGCTATTCTGACTTTTTAGAGCGACTAAAAGGTATCACTACCAACCTGCTGGCAAAGCGCCTGGCAAATATGGAGGCTCTGGGGTTAATTCAAAAACAGGCTCAATCCAGCGTTGGTTCACCCCATGTATATGAATTGACTGCAGCGGGTAGGGAGTTAGAGCCTGTTATTCTCGCACTGGGAAGATTTGGCTTTCGTTATATGGCGACGGGACCATTGTCGAATGATCAGATGGATATAGGCTGGGGTTTGCTTACCTTGAAGTTGCGCTATCACGGGACAAATAGCGGAACCCTTACGCTTCACCTGACATCTGCGCGGTCAGTAATACTTTATCAAATCAGGTATTCGCCGGAGTATGTCGATATCAGGCATGGGCAGTCGTGGGTTTCTGAACTGGTGGTTGAGATGGCTCTACTAGATTTTCGTCGTATGGCATTTCAGGGCGTAAAAGCGTCACTATTACAAGAAGAAAAAAAGATTCAGCTACAGGGCAGGGCCGAGAATTGGCAAAAGTTTCTAAAAAGCTTTGCCTTTGAATGAACAACTTTTTAAACAGGGCGCAGTCAAACGTGCCTTAGTGTGTCAGAGTTGGTGCGGGTATGAAGTTTCAGCAAATTTTGATATTCACAATATTGTTGTTTTTTACGAGTTTTTCTATCTATGCATCTGAATTGTTGGCGGATAGATTAGGCTACTATCAAGTCCATCAAGCCTTTCTTAATGTAAATAACTGTGATGAAGCCGGTAAGCCGGTGTTCTATGCAAGCTCATTCTTGCGCGTGATGAGCTATGGTGAGAAGCCGGTTACCTATACCGTTTCAACCTGTGATGGCGACAATCTTGACGAATTACAGTGTGGTGGAAATTATCGAACCACGCGTCTAAATACTGAATTTAAGGGCGGTATGGAGGGTTACTATTACAGCGCCAGGGAAGGACTTGCAAAGGATAAAACGCCGCAATGTACATTTACAGCTTTGCGAAGAAGAGTGATTCCAGGCAAAGGCGGTATGTTGCGCTATGAACGAACCGATTGGGGTGTGGAGCTCGCGGATTACAAATTCGAATGTACTCGCGAGATGGCGCAAACCTACTTTGAGTCGCAATCAATGAAATGTTCAACACACATCGCAATCGACGCGATCAAAGTAGATAACGTGGAAAAATAGTCCGTCTATTGAAATAAAAAGTAATGATAACTACGCAAGTTCTTCAGCTACTTTTTCCTTCAAAGCGGGTTTTTCGAACATGATGCCTTTCCAGCCAGAGCGCATAAAATTACGGATATTCTGATGGTCATGCCCGTTGGGATTTTTAACGACATCTTGATAATACGTTCCGAAACATGCAAGTACATCACGTTCGCTGAGTTTGTTAATCAAGCCAAACGAGAATATTTTACAAGAACCTTCGTTTTCACCAGCCTCATTTATAATCAGGTTATCGCCACTACCATTGGTAAATCTAACAGGCGTGTAGTCATATTCAGCGTCAATTAACTCCATGACTTTTTCAAATGCGATTGCATTAGGTGTCGCTTTGATTCTCTGAATAAATTCTTTTTTTTCCATTGTTACAGCTCGTGTTCCTGAAAATGCGGGAAAATGATTATATACGTTTAAACCTTAACTTGGAATGTATAAGACGAGTTGAATATCGCACACTATAGCTGCGACAAATTGACAAGACTTTTGCCTGATTAGGATAAATAAGAAGTGGTGCCTTACCACGAATTTACACGATAAAGTGATATTTTTTTGAAAGGAGAAGATTTGTCGGACTAACGAGTGCCGTGAATTACCATGGTTTTTCCCGCGACCGAAATCAATCCTTGTTCTTCCAGATCTTTGAGTACTCGCCCCGCCATTTCGCGTGAGCAGCCGACGATGCGTCCCAATTCCTGACGTGTGATTTTAATTTGCATCCCGTCTGGGTGGGTCATTGCGTCGGGTTCTTTGCTCAGGTCGAGCAAAGTGCGGGCAATTCGGCCCGTGACATCCATAAAGGCTAAGTCGCCAACCTTACGGCTGGTTTTGCGTAAGCGGGCTGCCATTTGGCCTGCGAGCTCAAACATTAACTCGGGTACTTCAGTAACAAGCTGTTTGAATTTTGCGTAACTGATTTCAGCCAGTGTGCACTCCGTTTTGGCCCGCACCCAGGCGCTGCGATTCGATTTGTCACCAAAAAGCCCCATTTCACCGAAAAAATCGCCCTTATTGAGGTAGGCCAATACGATTTCATGGCCATTATCATCTTCCATTAGAACGGATACAGATCCGTCTACGATAAAATAAAGCACGTCTGGGGTGTCACCAGCGTAGATGATCAGGCTCTTGGCGGGATAGCGGCGGCGATGACAGTGGTCGAGGAATTTGTCCATAGCAGGATTTTCGGTAATCCCTTGAATTTTATTGCTATCTTGCGTCAATGCATTTGCCCCGGCCATTATCAGTACCTCGTGATTTTTCAATCTGTTTCATAGATTTGTGCTACTATAACGGCCCTTTTTTGGCGGAGCTTGAACACTAATGAAGGCACGTGTGAAGTGGGTCGACAATGCAATGTTTGTGGGCGAATCCGCCAGCGGGCATGCGGTTGTAATGGATGGCCCACCTGAAGGTGGTGGTCAGAACCTCGGTTTTCGTCCGATGGAAATGCTGTTGCTGGGATTGGGTGGATGTACTAATTATGATGTGGTCTCCATACTCAAAAAAGCACGCCAGCCCATAGTAGATTGTGTTGCCGAGATCAGTGCGGAGCGTGCTGAGTCTGTTCCTAAGGTCTTTACACGTATCCACGTCCATTTTGTGGTTACTGGCAGGGAAGGGCTCAAAGATGCCCAGGTAAAACGAGCAATAGAGCTGTCAGCGGAGAAATATTGCTCGGCCTCTATCATGCTGGGTAAGTCGGCTGAGATAAGCCACGACTACGAAGTACAGATAATCGAGTAGGGCGGTTTTATGCAAAGACCTGAATCTACCGCGGGTATGCGTCATGTGGCACTGTTCAGTCGTGATCTCGAGGGTTCTGAGCGATTTTATGTCGACTTGATGGGCATGCAGGTGGAGTGGCGACCTGATCCTGATAACGTATATCTAACTAGTGGTAATGACAATCTTGCATTACATCGTGCGTCCGCCGATACCAGTCTGGCACCCTTTCAACAGCTGGATCACATCGGATTTTTTGTAAATAGTATGCAAAATGTCGATGAATGGTTTGCCTTTCTCGGTCATCATGGTGTAAAAATGCGCAACGAGCCGCGCACCCACCGTGACGGGGCGCGGAGCTTTTACTGTTATGACCCCGATGGCGTGGTGGTGCAGATCATTTACCATCCACCGATAAGCGGTAAATAGCACCAAACATTTACTTCAGCATCCGGGGAGAATCCTACCGATGTCAAAATCGGCAAAAAAAATCCAATTGCATGGCTTCAATAATCTCACTAAGTCTTTGAGTTTCAATATCTATGATATTTGTTATACCGAAACCGAGAAGCAGCGAAGGGATTACATTGAATACATCGATGAGGAATATAATGCCGAACGCCTGACGAGTATTCTGACCGAAGTGTCAAATATCATCGGTGCCAATATTCTCAATATCGCCCACCAGGATTACGATCCCCAGGGCGCCAGCGTCACCATGCTGATATCCGAAGAGCCAATTACTACCGGTGAGGTTTCCAATAAGGAAGATCTCAACGAAGAAAAGCCTGGGCCCTTGCCCGATGCCGTAGTTGCGCATCTCGATAAAAGCCACATAACTGTGCATACCTATCCGGAGAGCCACCCGTACGAAGGGATTAGCACCTTCCGCGCGGATATTGATGTGTCCACCTGTGGGCGTATTTCACCGCTTCGGGCACTGAATTTTCTGATTCACAGTTTTGATTCAGATATCGTTATCATGGACTATCGCGTGCGCGGATTTACCCGCGATATCTCTGGTAACAAGCATTACATTGATCACGAAATCAACTCTATCCAGAATTATCTGTCTGACGATACGCGTGAGCGTTATAAGATGATTGATGTAAATATTTATCAGGAAAACATCTTTCACACCAAAATGATGCTCAAGGATTTTGAGCTGGATGATTATCTGTTTCAGATTTCAGAGGGCGACCTCGACCCAGAGCAGGTTGAAGATATACGTGCCAGTCTCCAGCATGAAATGGAAGAAATCTTTACTGGCAGCAATATCGATCACGTCTGATCAGAAGCGATAAGCAGTTTTTGTCATCACTTTTGAGGTGATTTTCATCAGGGTTTTTATCGGTGGGGGAAGATCTGCGCCACCGGCTTTGCGTGCCACGTCCGCATGATGAATCTCGTCCGCTTTCATTTGTTCAATTATGGCGCGGCTCTTGGTGTCATTCGACGAGATATCCTCCAGATGATCCTCAAGGTGTTTCTCAACCTGACGTTCAGTCTCTACAACAAAGCCCAGGCTCCATTTGTCGCCGCTTGCACCGGCAACAGCGCCTATCAAGAGCGAGCCGGTATACCAGAACGGTGCAAGATACGAGGTGTGGGAATCTAGCTCTCTGAGTCGAGTCTCACACCAGTCGAGATGGTCATTTTCCTCTTGCGCTGAACGCTCCATTTGCTCTCTCACACGCGTGTTGCGCGCAGTCAGCGCCTGGCCCTGATACAGCGCTTGTGCAGCGATCTCGCCCGCATGATTAACGCGCATCAATCCCGCCGAGTGACGCTTCTCAGCTTCGCTCAAGGTCGGTTCATCTACATCTGCTGCCGGATTTGGTCTTTCGGTAATATCAGGTCTGCCAAAAATCGTGCGCACACCTTGATCGATATTAGCGATGAAATGATCAATGGGGCTCATTCGACGATTCATGGGTTTCCTCTATCAGTTGTTGTTGGAGTAACAGTAAGGGATGTACAACAGGGATGTCCAGTCCGGCTTCTTCCAGCCCGAGCTTGATCTGAAGGCGGCAACCGATATTGGAAGTAACAATGATATCTGGATGCTCTGCTGAAATGTCCTCGATAATTCGATTGCGCAACACCTGGTTGTTTTCCTGAGGATCAAGCAGGTGACTGCCTCCTGCACCACAACAAGAGGAGCGCGTTTTCAATACACGTATCTCCAGTTCGGGAATTCGCCCAAGTATAGACATGGAGTCGCCCTCATTCTTTAAGGCATGGCGTTGAGTGCAGGGTTTATGTAGCAAAACACGCTTAGCCAGAGGGCGAAAGCGGGTCGGCCGTGTTTCCAGGATCGCTGAAACAATTTGCGTTAGGTCGGTGATCGGCGTGTTTGGCAATTGTGTCTGCAGGCGTTTAAGTGCAGAGCCGCAACCGCTCGCAATGAAACCGATCTGTGTTATGTGTTTTTGCCCAAATATGGTGATATTGCGTTGTGCATCCTGTTCCATGCCCTGTGCGTCGCCTAAATTCGCTGCTAGTGCGCCGCAACATCCCTGTTCTTGTGGAATGTGAACTTGCTGGCCAAGATTGGTGAGTAAGGTCTGAGCAGCGTGTATGGTATCGGATTCGGCATGGCGACCGATGCAGCCGGTAAAAATGGCAATCCCTGATTTTGTAGACGTCTTTAAGTCGGTCTTCGTGTATGAACTTGTTTGCTTGGCAAGTCGTTGCAGGTGTCCCAGGCCCAGCCGTTGCGTCAGGCCACTGATTTCACCCAGCCACGCGAGACCGCTGCGCTGTACGATTTTACTGGCCTGAAACAGTAGAAGATTCTTACGCGTATCACGCAGGAGTCGAATGATGCGTCTAGTGTTTCCGGGTATCTTGTGTTCCCAGTCGTACGCCTGTTTAAACAGGGCGATCAGCTTGCTGTATTGCACACCGGAGGGGCAAACATTTTCGCATTGGCCGCAGCTGAGACAGCTTTCTATATGTCGTGTCAGCGTCTGGCTCTCGGCTAAATTGTCCTGCGCCCAGGCGTTGATTAAGGAAATGCGACCTCGTGGTGACTCCTGTTCGATGCGTTGAACCTGATAGCTTGGGCAGCTTGTGGAGCACATGCCGCACATGACACAGGTGTCAGCGATTGCCTGGAGTTGATGCTTTATTTCGGTGCGTGGTGGTTTATCCGGCATGGCAATGAATTTTGATAAAACTGGTAGAATGGCGCGATCTTAACAGACTCATGAGAGGAAGCCATTAATGTCTGATTCCTATTATAAGTACCATGTGTTTTTCTGTACCAATCAGCGCGATGATGGCAGTCAATCTTGTGGGGACTGTAACGCCGGTCAATTGAGAGACTATGCGAAAAAGGCGGTGAAAGCTGCGGGACTAAACAAGCCCGGGGGCGTGCGGATCAATACCGCTGGTTGTCTTGATCGATGTAGTGAAGGACCGGCGATCGTCATTTATCCACAGGCGGTCTGGTATACCTATGTGGATCAGGAAGATATCGATGAAATTATCGAATCTCATTTGAAGAAAGGGGGGATAGTGGAGCGGTTGAAATTACCTGACTAGTTCAGTAACCATTCAGTCGGTGGTCTTTATAGTCCGCGTCTAATCCTTACCGGCCTGACTATCAGGCCAAATCCACCTCCTCCCTCCTTGGTGGTTTGTATAGAGCGGCTTATGCCGCTCTTTTTTTATCTGTATGCAGCATGGCTATTGACACCAAAGAGCTGAGTCAATACTATTACGGCCCTTTTCAAGCGCTGTCTCTAGGGTTAAGGACATTTAAGATGAAAACGTTTAGTGCGAAGCCGGAAACTGTAACACGTGACTGGTATGTAGTTGATGCTACAGGTAAAACTTTAGGCCGTATGGCTTCCGAGATTGCTCGCCGTCTGCGTGGCAAGCACAAGCCTGAATATACGCCACACGTGGATACCGGTGACTATATCGTCGTGATCAACGCGGAAAAAGTCGCTGTGACCGGTAGGAAAGCGACAGACAAGATTTATTACCGCCATTCCGGTTTTCCGGGTGGTTTGAAGGAAGCCAGCTTTGAGAAGCTGATCGATCGTGCGCCTGAGCGCGTTATCGAACTGGCCGTCAAAGGCATGATGCCTAAGAATCCTCTTGGACGTGCTATGTTGCGCAAGTTAAAGGTTTATGCCGGTTCTGAACACAGTCACAGTGCTCAGCAACCTCAGGCTCTGGAAATTTAAAAAAAGGTTTATACCATGGCAGAACAATACTACGGTACAGGTCGTCGCAAGAGCTCTACAGCGCGAGTTTACTTGCGTCCGGGCAAGGGTGATATCACCATAAACAAGCGTTCTCTGGAAGAATACTTTGGTCGCGAAACTGCCCGTATGGTGGTTCGTCAACCGTTAGAGAAAGTCGATGTAGTTGGCAAGTTTGACATCCATGTCAATGTTGCCGGCGGCGGTATTTCAGGCCAGGCCGGTGCGATCCGTCATGGTATTACTCGCGCGCTGATGAACTACGATGAGGCGCTGCGTTCTCCACTACGCAAAGCCGGTTTTGTTACACGTGATTCGCGCGAAGTTGAACGTAAGAAAGTTGGTCTTCACAAAGCACGTCGTGCGACTCAGTTCTCGAAGCGTTAAACGTTTTTCTCTTCCAAAAAACCCCGCCCATATCGGCGGGGTTTTTGTTTTTCTGCTCCTTACAATAATCCTCTTTTTTTCCTAATGTTAATTATTAGATTGGTGTTGTAACCATATGAATTGCCGATAGCGGTGGTCGTGATTTGATCAATTGTATATTCGGTTGTGTGGTGAATTTGTGTTTTAAGCCTTTCATTTTTTTTATTTTTTTTGGAACTTTTCATACAACGGAAACTTGTCTTTTCTCACAAAAGCTGTTTACATTAGTCCCCACTAGTCAATTGGTATTAAATTGATTAAGACTTTTTTTACATGAGAGAGAGGAGTATTGGGTATGAAGAAGAGTCTGACAGCTCTGGCCGTAATGGCGGCCGTTTCTCTGCCATTCGCTGCAAACGCGGGTGATATGGAAGCGGAAGTATACGGCAAAATGCACGGGTCTATTGACTACGTGAATAATGCGAACGATGCGAGTTTTTTTGATTCAGTACACATGAGTGCGAACTCCAGCCGCCTGGGCTTCAAGGGTGCTGCCGATCTGGGCGGTGGCATGAAGGCCGTGTGGAAAGTTGAAAGCGATGTTGCACAAGGCGAGGCCGATGGTAAAACTGGCTTGGGAACAACTGGAATTGGTAATCGTGCCACATACGTCGGTCTTTCTACCGGTGCTGGTACTGTTACGATGGGTAGAGATGAAACACCAGTTAAGCTCATCAGTCGTAAAACCGATTTATTCGGCGACCAAATTGGTGACTCACGTAATGTGATGCAGGGCAAAGTTACCGACCGTCGTGAGGGTGAGTCTGTACAATACGTATCTCCTGCTGTTGCCGGCGCACAGTTAGCAATAATGACTACCTTGTCGGATGCCAAATATAATTCAACAACTGGTAAGCAAGATGCGGCTAACTTTGGGGGCTTTATCAGTGCTTCAGTAACCTACAAGATGGGTAAAGAGTTGTATGCAGCTCTTGGCTATCAAATGGCTGATGGAAATTCTTTAGGTAAACCCGCGGCAGAGACTGAGGGTGTTACACGCCTTGGTCTGAAATACAGCATGGGTGCGATCGGCGTAAATGCATTGTTCCAGATGACCTCAAACGAGGGTGGTACTAAAGACCTCGGTCGTATGGCGTACGGTGTAGGTGCAGCTTATAAGATGGGCAAGATGAGCATCAAAGCACAATACTACGGAGCTACTGCCTCTGTTGACACCAAAAAAGACGAAGCTAGCATCTTAGCTATCGGCGTTGATCAGAAGCTTGGTGACAAGACTACTGCCTATGTTGCCTACGCGATGAGCATGAATGGTGCTGACGCAAGCGCAGGTGTTTCCGGCGCAGGTCATGACAATCCTGGTGGCGACACTGGCAAGCCAGGTAAAGGCGACGGCGCCATGGGTCTGTCTGTTGGTATGATACACTCGTTCTAAGTTTTATACCGAGACAAAGCAGTTAAAAAGCAAATGGGAGAGTGGTATATTCACTCTCCCATTTCTTTTTGGGCCTATTCAATTTTTAGCCGAGGTTGTTTAATGAACAAAACTTTTGTAGCCATTGCATCGGCGTTTGCAGTGGCTTTGCCCGTTGTAGCGCAGTCCGCTGAAATGGATGTACTTCAGGTCTACGGAACTGTCCACACTTCCATCGACAGAGAAGTAAAAAATGGCAATACCAGTTTCGATGTCGATTCCTCAGCAACCCGTGGCTGGGGCATAGGCGCCAAGGGCGGCATGGATGCAGCGGGTGGTCTTATCGCGATCTATCAATTTGAGATCGGTTATGACGGCGCTAAAGATACCGGAATAAACGCCACGGATTCCAATAGCGATGGCAACTTCGATAAATACGGTAATGTGATACCCGGATCATTTTATTTGCGCGACAGCTGGGTTGGTCTAAAAGGCGGATTCGGTAAAGTGCGTATCGGGACTATGGGTACGTATTACAAAGTCAGCGGTGCGAAAATAGATCCCTTGTTTACGACAGCACTTGAAGGTCGCGACAAGACCTTCCATATGATGTCTCCTATGCACTCTGGCAACGGCATCGGTCAGGGTCGCGGTAGCGATATGATTAGCTATGATTCACCGTTGGTCGCCGGCATGATTACGGTCAATGCGCATCTACAGCCTCGTGGTGACGAGTGGAACTATGGTGGTGGTGGTCAGCTACGTGTTGGTCCAGCCACTGTCTTTGGTGCGTTGACGACTAATGAGTTTGGCAGCAGAGCCTTGAAAGGTGGAGCCCAGGTGGTGTTTGGTCCAGCCAAGATCGCTGCGCAGTATGAAAGAGGGAGTGCGCTTGGCGGCAAGCAGTACTTTTTCGGGAGCGGCACATTTGACATAACCCGCGAGGCCGAAGTCTCCGGTGATGTTGGATACGAGCTTGATAGTGGTGATATTTCAGCAACCGGTGCTTTCGTCTACAAAATGTCGAAAAAGAGCAATCTTTACGTCGGCTATGGTCTGAACAGAAAAGGCTCAGACAGCACTACGGCGAAATACTCAGTTGCTACTTTAGGTCTTAAGCATAAGTTTTAATTCTGGTTTTGCCATCAGGAAAAGGGGCTGTGGCCCCTTTTTTGTTGCCGGGCTGGAAAATACTGAGTGAAATGATAAACTATTCGGCCTTTTAAATATCGCAGTGGGGACTTATGTTGAATAAGCCAGAATTGATACTGATAGATTTGGACGGCACCCTCGTGGATTCCGTGCTGGACATTGTAGTCGCCGTCGACAAGATGATGGACGAACTCAATATGCCACAACGTGGCGAAACCAAGGTGCGCAATTGGGTAGGCAATGGCGTCGAGCGCATGGTCAAGCGCGCACTGACCGATTCCCTGGATGACGAGCCAGAGGCAGCATTGTTCGACAAGGCCATGCCGATCTTTTCCCGCTACTATGCAGAGGCCAATGGTAATTTCAGTCAGTTGTTTCCTGGCGTGAGCGATGGTCTGGCGATGCTCAAAGATAAGGGTTACAAGTTGGGTTGTGTTACCAACAAGGCCGCAGATTTCACTATTCCGTTGCTCAAGGCCAAAGGGATTTACGACTATTTCGGCGTAGTAGTGTCTGGTGACACACTGGCAGTCAAGAAGCCCGATCCAGCTCCTTTACTCCATGCCGCCAAAGAACTCGGTGTCAATCCCGCTCGGTCGACTATGCTCGGTGACTCCATGCACGATGTAGAAGCCGCACGACGTGCAGGTTTTCAGGTAATTTGTGTGAGCTATGGTTATAATCATGGCCACGATATTCGTGAGGCCAATCCCGACGCCGTTGTCGATAGCTTCACGGAGTTAGAAAACTTACTACCTGCCTGATGAGGTAAGCAATGTCATATCAGCGAGTGATACAGCGTGCAATGTGTGAACGATGGCACTGAGCCACGTCTATTGCATTGTATACTCGCACCGATATTGAAAGGCTTACCATGAATCAACAACAATTCGATGAACTACATAAACTGGGCTTCAACCGTATACCATTGATGCGCGAAGTCCTGGCTGACCTGGATACGCCCTTGAGTGTCTATCTCAAGCTCGCCCATGGCCCCTACTCTTATCTGTTTGAGTCGGTACAGGGTGGGGAGAAATGGGGGCGTTATTCCATCATTGGTCTGGCGACTCAGACACGTCTGGAAGTCCGAGAAAACCACATCCGTATCTTCGATGGTGAGCAATGTATCGAAGAACATACCCATGCCGATCCGCTCGAATTTATTGATGGTTACCAGGCCCGGTTCAAGGTACCTGATGTAGAGGGTTTGCCTCGCTTCACCGGCGGTCTGGTCGGCTATTTCGGCTACGATACTGTTCGCTATATCGAGCCTCGACTCGGTGCCTGTAAGGCGCCGGATCCGATCGACAACCCGGATATCGTGTTAATGCTTTCCGATGAGGTCGTCGTCTTCGACAATCTCAAAGGCAAGCTGTTTCTGCTCGTGCATGCAGATCCCGCACAAAATGACGCATACAAAACCGGTCAACGTCGATTAGAAACCCTGGCCGCACGCCTGGCAGAACCGGTTCCTGCGTCTATGCGTGAACCCCGTCCGACCCAGGCAATAAAGGAAGAAGATTTCGTCTCCGGTTTCACCCAGGAAGGTTTTGAGCATGCGGTACGCCGGATCAAGGACTATATTGTCGAAGGCGATACCATGCAGGTGGTTATTTCACAGCGCCTGAGCGTGCCTTTCGATGCCGATCCGCTAGACCTCTATCGCGCCCTGCGCAGTTTCAATCCCTCGCCCTATATGTATTACATGAATATGGGTGACTTCTACATCGTCGGTTCTTCGCCAGAGATCCTGGTCAGGTTGGAAGACGGCGTGGTAACCGTTCGGCCCATCGCCGGTACTCGCCATCGTGGCAAGACCGAAGCCGAAGACAAGATGCTCGAACAAGACCTATTGTCAGACCCCAAGGAGTTGGCTGAGCACTTGATGCTCATCGACCTTGGGCGTAATGATGCAGGGCGAGTCGCCGAAATCGGTAGCGTGAACCTAACCGATAAAATGGTCATCGAGCGCTATTCCCACGTGATGCACATCGTCTCCAATGTCACCGGAAAGTTAAAAGACGGTATGGACGCCATCGATGTCATCCGTGCGACCTTTCCTGCGGGAACCGTGTCAGGCGCACCCAAGGTACGTGCGATGGAAATCATCGACGAATTAGAGCCAGTGAAGCGTGGTGTCTATTCCGGTGCGGTAGGCTATATCGGCTGGAACGGCAATATGGACACGGCGATTGCGATCCGCACTGCTGTAATCAAAGACCAGACCCTCTATATGCAGGCCGGCGCCGGTATCGTCTACGATTCTGTTCCCAGTAGCGAATGGGAAGAAACCATGAACAAGAGTCGCGCGATTTTCCGCGCCGCGACCCTGGCCGCCAATGGCCTAAACGACACCAAAGACGGTCACCGCTAAACGGCTATTTGTAGTGCACCCGGTGATAGACGCTGGCGTGGCACTTTGGACAAGGCGGTATATGTGCGGGCTCCTTGAAGTGAACTTCCTGGCCACACTGCTGACAGGCCAGTGTTCCCGGCGCGGTGATTTCACCGGTATGCCACTCGCCAGTGTGATCGCTGTGTTGTCGCATGTGGTCGAGTTCGAGCTTGGTCTCGTCGACCATATATTCGAAGTTATCACGCAGTTTTTGTTCGAGTAGAAGCATATCCAGGCGCGCCCAGTCCGCGAGTTCGCGTTCACCCTCGGCGATATAGCGCGCGGCATGTTCGATATCTTTTTTCAGATAGACGGCAACACGGCCTGCTTCTTCTTTGCTGAGCTCACCGAGTTCTGCCAGCCGGTCGCCGGCCATCTCGATAGAGGTTTTAATGCGTGGCTTGAGGTCATCGGCCAATTCCTTGACCACCTCCCGCGCTTCATGCAGGAGCTTGTGATAACCCGTGATCAGACGTTGAACCTGGGGAGAATGTTGTTCACTCATGATTCCGACTCCTTTTGCGCATGGTTTGTCTTTATAATAACCCACCCACAGAAATTCAGCAGGTAATGATTGATACATGGAACAGCAATACCAACCCGATGTGATCGAAGCCGAGGCCCAGGCCTATTGGGAGCAAAATCAGAGTTTCAAAACGGTAGAAGACGCTAGTAAGGAAAAATTCTACTGTCTGTCGATGTTTCCCTATCCCAGCGGCAAGCTGCACATGGGCCATGTACGAAACTACACGATTGGCGACGTACTGAGTCGCTTCCAGCACATGCGTGGAAAAAATGTGTTACAGCCCATGGGTTGGGATGCCTTTGGTCTGCCTGCCGAAAACGCCGCGATCAAAAACAATGTGCCGCCAGCGCAATGGACATATCACAATATTGATGAGATGCGCGCTCAACTCAAGCGCCTGGGCTTTGCCTACGACTGGTCGCGTGAGCTGGCGACGTGTACTCCTGAATACTATCGCTGGGAACAATGGCTGTTTACCCGCCTTTATGAAAAAGACCTGGTCTATAAGAAAGTCGCACCGGTGAACTGGTGTCCCAATGATTTGACGGTCTTGGCCAACGAACAGGTCATCGATGGTTGCTGCTGGCGTTGTGACACGCCGGTGGTGCGCAAAGAGATTCCACAGTGGTTTATGCGCATTACTCAGTATGCCGACGAATTGCTGCGTGAGCTCGACGAATTGCCTGGCTGGCCGGAACAGGTTCGCACCATGCAGAAGAACTGGATTGGGCGTTCCGAAGGCGTGGAAATCGTTTTCGGTATTGCCGGTGGCGACGAAACCTTGAAAGTGTATACCACGCGCCCGGACACCCTCATGGGAGTTACCTATGTCGCGGTCGCACCCGAGCATCCATTAGCGCTAAAGGCCGCCGAGTCTAATGCGACACTGGCAAAGTTTGTCGAAGAATGTAAGGTCATGGAAACCTCCGAGGCCGCCATGGAGACCATGGAAAAGAAAGGTGTCGATACCGGAATTAAAGCCATACACCCGATTACCGGCGCAGAAGTACCCGTATTCGCCGCCAATTTTGTGTTGATGGGCTATGGCGAGGGCGCGGTGATGTCGGTACCGGCCCATGATCAACGCGACTGGGAATTTGCACAGAAATATGGCCTGTCGGTGAAGCAGGTGATCACCCCGATAGACGATAAGTTCGTTGATTTGGGTAAAGCGGCCTTTACCGAAAAAGGGCGTCTCATGGACTCCGGTGAGTTCAGTGATTTGAGCTCAGCTGAGGCCTTTAATGCCATCGCCGCCAAGCTGTCGGAAATGGGGCGCGGTCAGAAGCGTACCAATTATCGTCTGCGTGATTGGGGTGTATCCAGACAACGTTATTGGGGCGCGCCGATCCCGATTATCAATTGCGATAGCTGCGGTGCGGTCGCCGTCCCCGATCCGGATTTGCCGGTAACCTTACCTGAAGACGTCAAATTTGATGGTGTTGGATCGCCGATCAAGAAAATGCCTGAATTCTATGAAACCTCTTGCCCTAAGTGTGGTGGCAAGGCCGAGCGCGAAACCGATACCTTCGACACCTTTATGGAATCGTCGTGGTATTTCGCTCGCTACGCCAGCCATGATGCCAATGCGATGGTTGATGAGCGCGCCAATTACTGGTTGCCGGTAGACCAATACATCGGCGGTATCGAACACGCGATTTTGCATCTGTTATATGCGCGTTTTTATAACAAGTTGATGCGTGATGTTGGCCTGATCAAACACGACGAACCGTTTACCAACCTGTTGACCCAGGGCATGGTATTGAAAGACGGGGCCAAGATGTCCAAATCCAAGGGTAATACGGTAGACCCACAGGCATTGATCGACACCTATGGTGCCGATACCTCGCGTCTGTTCATGATGTTTGCCGCGCCGCCGGAACAATCGCTGGAATGGTCGGATGCCGGAGTTGAGGGCGCGAACCGCTTTATACGTCGCCTGTGGAGACAAGTTGTTGAGCATGTCGAGGGCGGATCATCAAGTCCGCTCGATGTTGCGAAACTAAACGATGATCAAAAGGCGATACGCCGTACCTTGCATCAGACTTTGCGCAAAGTGACGGATGACATGGACCGCCGTTTTACCTTTAATACGGCGATTGCGGCGGTCATGGAATTACTCAATGCACTCGCAAAATTCGATGATAATAGTGAAGGCGGTCGTACCGTTCGCCAGGAGGCATTGGAAGGGGCGGTGTTGATGTTGTCGCCGATTGTTCCACATGTCACGCATCGCCTGTGGCAAATGTTGGGCAAACAAGACGCCATCATCGAATGTTCATGGCCGACAGTCGACGAGAGCGCGCTGGTCTCCGATACCGTCGAATTGGTCATACAGGTAAACGGAAAACTGCGTTCAAAAATTGCTGTTGCTAGCTCGGCGGACAAGGCCTCTATTGAGAAACAGGCGCTGGCCGACGAAACCGTCCAAAAGTTTATCGAAGGCAAAGAAATCAAAAAGCTGATCGTGGTACCTGGTCGTTTGGTGAATATCGTTGTTGCGGGATAGCAGTCGCTGTCTGTTAGTGTTTTTTTTGCTGTTGCTAACGACATCATGCGGCTTTGCCTTGCGCGGGTCCCAGCTAACGACTCAAACAACAGTCTCCACCCAAAGCGATGAGCATGGCTCGCCGCTGTTGTTTCTGTTGAACAGGCGTCTCGATGAGCGCGGTGTGCTACGTGAAATCGGCCAGGGCGATTGGCATGTTCATTTGGAACGGCCAGATTGGCAAACACGCTTATTGAGTCTCGAAGGGGCCCAAAGAAATCAATTAATTCGTCTGGTGTTGCACTATCGTGTAACAGACAGGGGCGATAAAACGCCATTTGGAAGACGACGTTTCGAGCAGGAACGTGTTCTGAGTGTCGACGATAATCTTTTAACCGGTGCGCAGAGCCGTACGGAAGATTTGCAGAAGAGTATTTTACGCAACGCTGTAGAACAGATTGTCGCTGATATTTACCTGGCGACTGCGTCTTCAGCACAACCTCGTTAAGTTAGATGAATATTCGAATCGAACAAATCGCCACGCATTTGCGCTCACCGTTGTTGCCTGTTTACGTTGTAACGGGTGACGAACCATTGCAGCATGGAGAAACCATCGATGCGATACGCAGTAGTGCGCGCAAGCAGGGTTTTGAAGAGCGCGAAGTATTCCATGTGGAGCAACACTTCGATTGGGGCGCTGTGTTAGAAGCGGCGAACGCCATGTCACTGTTCGCCAGTCGTAAAATCATCGAAGTGCGCATGCATAATCTAAAGCCAGGTGATAAGGGAACGGACGCATTGTGCAGTTATGCGAAAAATCCTTCGCCGGACAATGTGCTCATTGTTGCGCTGCCGAGACTCGATGCCAATGCCAAACGTAGTCGCTGGTACAAAGCCTTGGATAACATCGGTGGCGTTATCACAGTATGGTCGGTAGAAAGCGATCGCCTGAGTGGCTGGATTGCGCGGCGCATGAAGCAACACAAACTGGAGCCGACGCCTGAGGCGGTGCAGTTTCTCGCCGACAAGGTAGAGGGAAATATGTTGGCTGCGGCACAAGAGATCGAAAAACTCGCTCTATTGCATCAGGGCTCGGTGGACGTTGATATCCTTGCCGAAGAAATCGCTGACAGTGCACACTTTGATGCGTTTGCGCTGATTGATGCCGCATTAGAGGGAAAGGCGGAGAGAGTAGAACGCATCCTCGGTATTTTGCGCGCGTCAGGTGCGGAACCTGTTGCGATATTGGGCGCAATCAGCTGGCAGTTGCGGATACTTTATCAACTGTCCTTGCCGGGGAACGGGGAACAGGAATTTCGTCGGCTGGTACCGATTCCTCATCGCCAACCATTAGTACGGAAGGTCTTGAAGCGTCACTCGATTAAGCATTGGCAAAACATGTTGTGTCAGGCTGCGGCTCTCGACCGGGTCAATAAAGGCATGCGACCGGGTAATTCCATTGATGAGCTGTTAAAATTGGCCCTGGCGATGGGTGGTACCCAGTTAATGAGAGAAACCGTATGAGTGATGTAAAGACCTATATGCAGCAGCTCGGGCAACAGGCCCGCAAGGCCGCACGTGCCTTGATGAGAGCCGATACCAATAGTAAAAACTCCGCGCTGCTGGCTATGGCTGCGGAAATTCGCAGCAATTCGGCAACTATATTGAAAGCAAATCAGAAGGATATGGATGCGGGTCGTGCCTCTGGTCTCGATGCTGCCCTGCTAGACCGGCTGGAATTAAATCAGGCCCGTGTCGATGCCATCATTGAAGGACTCGAACAAGTCGCTGCACTACCTGACCCTGTAGGAGAGATCTCAGATCTCAAATATCGCCCATCCGGCATCCAGATAGGGAAGATGCGCGTACCGCTCGGTGTGATTGGCATCATTTACGAATCCCGACCTAACGTGACAGCGGATGCGGCAGCGCTGTGTTTGAAGTCAGGTAATGCTGCCATTTTGCGCGGTGGATCAGAGGCTATACATTCCAATCAGGCGCTGGCCCAATGTATAGCCGCAGGGCTAGAGAAGGCAGGCCTGCCAAGAACAGCGGTTCAAGTCGTGGAGACTACTGATAGAGCCGCCGTTGGTGAATTAGTACAAATGCCTGACTACGTCGACGTTATCGTCCCACGCGGTGGCAAAGGTTTAATTGAGCGAATTAGCCGCGAAGCACGTGTACCCGTCATCAAACATCTCGATGGGGTTTGTCATGTCTATATCGACGATAAAGCCGATCGAGCAAAGGCACTGGCGATCGCATTCAACGCCAAGACGCATCGATATGGTACGTGTAACACCATGGAGACGCTATTAGTGGCGAAAGGTGTCGCGGCAGATGTGTTGCCAGAACTGGCGAAGATGTACGAAGAGAAAGGTGTTGAACTGCGTGGCTGTGTGGCGACGCGTGACATCTTGCCTAATGCGCGTGCGGCGACCGAGCAGGATTGGGCGGAAGAGTATCTTGCGCCTGTTCTCGCGATTCGTGTTGTCAGCGGTATCGATGAAGCCATAGACCATATTGAACAGTACGGCTCGCATCACACCGATGCGATTGTCACTGAAGACTATACGCGAGCGCGTCGTTTTCTTGCAGAGGTGGATTCGAGCTCAGTCATGGTCAATGCATCAACGCGTTTTGCAGATGGTTTTGAATATGGATTGGGTGCCGAGATCGGTATCAGTACCGATAAATTTCATGTACGTGGCCCGGTAGGTCTGGAAGGTCTGACCTCGCAAAAATATGTTGTTCTCGGAAACGGGAATATACGAACCTAAGGTATGAGAGGCGTCGATTGCGTATAGTCGGGTTTCTTGGGGGTACGTTCGATCCGGTTCACTTCGGTCACTTACGAATTGGGTTGGAGATTAAAAACGTATTGGCGCTGGATGAGTTGCACTTTGTCCCTTGCGCCAAGCCACCACACAAATCCGGCGTAATGGCGAGTGCAGAACACCGCAGTCGTATGCTGGAACTGGCAATAGAAAACATCCCAGGCTTTGCTCTGGATACAAGAGAGTTGGACCGGCAGGGGCTTTCATATTCCATCGATACCTTAAAATCGATCCGCGAGGAGTATGGAGATGCGACGTCAATTTGCTGGATAGTCGGTTCTGATTCTTTCCAGAGTCTGGACACCTGGCATCAATGGGAGCAATTGTTCGATTTTGCTCACATCGTGGTAGCCTGTCGTCCCGGTTGGAAACCGGATGTTGAATCTGCCGTTGGGCAGCAGCTTTCGCGGCGCATTGTGAACGAACCGTCGCAGCTGAAACAGACCGCGTGTGGCCTGATTTTACCGTGGCAGGTCACGCAACTGGCTATTTCAGCAACGGCAATTCGTGAAATGGTGGCGAAAGATTTTAGCCCGCGCTTTCTGCTTCCAGACGCAGTGCGGGATTTCATTGAACTAAACAAGCTTTACAGGCAGTAAATAATGCAGACAGAAGAATTACTACAATTAGTTATCGATGCGCTTGAAGATATGAAAGCGAAAGACATTAGCGTTATCGACGTGCGTCACCTGAGCAACATTACCGACATTATGGTAGTCGCAACAGGTACCTCGACGCGTCAGGTGGCCAGTATTGCATCGAGTGTGGCGGAGAAAGCGAAGGCTGCAGGGGTAATGCCTTTTGGTGTCGAAGGCAGTTCAGTCGGAGAGTGGGTACTGGTGGATCTTGGCGATGTGGTTGTGCATGTAATGCAGCCGTCTATCCGCGAATTTTATCAGCTTGAACGTCTCTGGAGCACGCCGCCGGCGGGTGAAGGACTGGAAGACGTCAGCAGTAAAGCGAATTGATGCGCTGGTATGCGCATACACCTTATTGCGGTTGGTAACCGAATGGAGGCCTGGGTAAAGGCCGGTTTCGACGAATACGCCAAACGCATGCCGAAAGAATGTCAGTTAGTACTGAAAGAAATTGAACCCGCCAAGCGTAGCAAGTCGGGTAATTCTGAGACCTACAAATCGATAGAAGCAAAAAAAATCCTCGCCGCAATTCCGGAGGGTTCGACTGTAATAGCGCTGGATGTTCAGGGAATGCAATTTTCAACTGAGCAATTGGCCGAGCATATGACGGACTGGATGAGTAGTGGTAGAGACGTAGCGCTACTGGTCGGAGGTCCGGATGGGCTGGACCAGCAGTGTTTGTCGATTGCGAATCAAAAATGGTCATTATCACGGTTGACGATGCCTCATCCGATCGTGCGTATCGTTTTGGCAGAACAGCTCTATCGAAGTTGGAGTATTACGCGTAACCATCCCTACCATCGCGCCTGAGTGGATTTTCACGGTTTTCAATTGTTTTAAAGGCTTAACTCAAGCCTTTTAAGTTTTGTTGCGGTATCCTTAGTCACTGGTGACATTACCGGGATTCCGTACTTGGCTGATCTCATTCTCGCATCAAAATCTCCCCGCCGTGTCGAGCTATTGCAACAGCTGGGTTTAAAGGCTCACATTATTTCGATCGATGTGGACGAGTGCGTATTGCCTCAGGAAAAACCAGACGAATATGTTCTCCGGGTGTCTAAAGAAAAAGCACGGGCCGGATGGGAAATATTATCGCCTGAAATACGTCACTTACCGGTATTGGCGGCCGATACAGCCGTCGTACTAGACGAGGCAATACTCGGCAAACCTACGGATTATGTTGATGCGCGACGAATGTGGCGCATGCTGTCGGGTGTGCAACACGACGTGCTGAGTGCGGTTGTTGTCACCCAGGAAAATAAAACAGAATGTATCTGTCAGCGCAGTCAGGTGCGCATGCGTGACATCAGTGAAGCTGAAATGCAGGCCTATTGGAATACGGGAGAACCGTGCGATAAGGCCGGTGCTTATGGCATACAAGGGATAGGTGCTCTCTTTATTGAGCATATAACGGGAAGCTATTCGGGCATTATGGGTTTGCCTTTGTTCGAAACAGCACAAATCTTGAAAGGGTTTGGGGTTCGGGTGTTGGAATAGCGGTTTTTCAACACAGCCAGAGAATAAAGAAGTAAAAATCTATGAGCGAAGAAATACTAATTAATATTACGCCCCAGGAGACGCGCGTTGCCGTTGTCGAAAACGGTGTATTGCAGGAAATTTTTATCGAACGCGCGCGCAAGCGTGGGCTGGTGGGAAACATTTACAAGGGCAAGGTGTGTCGTGTTTTGCCCGGCATGCAGGCGGCTTTTGTGGAAATTGGCTTGCAGCGTGCGGCATTTTTGCATGCATCAGACATTTTTACCGGCCAATCGACAGTTGATGAAGAGGGCAAAGGCAAACCCAATGAACCGGTGCAACCAATTCAGGAACTTGTTCGTGACGGGCAGGAGATTTTGGTTCAGGTTATTAAGGACCCGCTCGGAACCAAAGGGGCGCGTCTAACCACTCATCTGACGATTCCCGCGCGTTTTCTGGTGTACATGCCGTTGACAGAACATGTCGGTATTTCGCAAAAAATCGAGGATGTTGAAGAGCGCGATCGACTGAAGAATATGGTGAGTGAGCTGCGCCAGACGATTAAGGGTGGCGGATATATTGTGAGAACAGCAGCTGAGGGCGTGCATGAGCACGAATTACGTGCCGATATGCTCTACCTGTCTCGTATATGGGAATCCCTGTCTGAACGGAATCGTTCACAATCAGCACCGGAAACCATCCACGAGGACTTACCTCTTTCCATGCGTGCCATCCGCGATATGGTTGGCAGTGATGTAGAGAAAATTCGCATCGACTCGAAAGAGCATTTTGACAAGGTCGTGAAGTTTGTCGGCAAATTTATACCCGAACTATTGTCCGGTATCGAATACTATCCCGGGCCTCGTCCAATTTTCGATTTGTATTCGATTGATGACGAAATCCAAAAAGCCTTGCAGCCAAAAGTGCAGCTCAAATCGGGCGGCCATCTGGTAATCGACCAAACTGAAGCAATGACGACGATCGACGTCAATACTGGTGCCTTTGTTGGTCATCGCAACCTGGAAGAAACAATATTCAAAACTAACCTGGAGGCGACCCAGTCCATTGCGCGGCAACTGCGTCTGCGAAATCTCGGTGGCATCATCATTCTTGATTTCATTGATATGTTAAATGATGAACACAAGCGACAGGTGTTACGGTCGCTGGAGAGGGCGTTGGAAAAAGATAATGCCAAGACGTCTATTAGCGAAGTTTCCGCATTGGGTCTGGTACAGATGACGCGCAAAAGAACGCGTGAGAGCTTGGAGCATGTCCTTTGTGAGTCCTGTTCGGTCTGTGGAGGACGTGGCATGATAAAGACGCCTGAAACTGTGGCCTATGAGATATTCCGCGAGATCCTGCGTGAAGCTCGACAATTTGATTCCGAAACCTTTTTGGTGCTGGCATCGCCAAATGTGGTGAATCTAATGCTGGATGAAGAGTCCCCCAGTGTTGCAGAACTGGAATCTTTTATAGGCAAGAGCGTGCGGTTTCAGCCGGAAATTCAGTATTCGCAGGAACTGTTCGATGTCGTTCCTATGTAGGAGGGTTTGTAAAAACTAAGTGACCTTACGCGCAAGAATCTTCAAAGTCTTTTGGAGTACCTTAGTTTATCTTTTGGTGACGGTAGTCGTATTGGCGGCTGTCGCGCTTACGCTTGCACGCATATGGCTACCTACCGCTGAAGATTACAAAGGCGAAGCAGAAAGCTGGGTCAGCGATTTTCTTGGACAAAGAGTTACTATCGACTCGTTGAATGCTGACTGGCGCGGATTTGAACCGCAATTGGTTTTGGAAAAGGTACAGCTATTATCTGATGATGGAAAAACCATCATCAGTGCCTTTGAGAAGGTAAAGATAGGTTTTGATCTCGTATCATCGGCTTTCAGACAAACCGTGGTGCCGGGAGGTCTGGTGGTTGAGGGCGCGCGACTGGTGTTAGTTCGTCAGAAAGATGGTCGCTTTTCGGTTTCCGGATTTGCAACAACGCAAACAGACCCTGCCGATTCAGAGGCAACGAGTGCATTACTCGAAACCATGCTGCTCGAACAAAGGCTTTTGAAGATTGAAAATAGCTCGCTGGTTTGGCGAGATCGGGTCAATAATGATGAGACGCGGCTTTTTAGCGATGTAAATATCACCATACGAAATGACGGTTCTCGTCATCAAATCGAAGGTTCTGTCTTTCTTCCGCAAGATCTTGGTTCTCACATGCTGTTCTTTCTTGATCTACGCGGCAATATTTTTTCGGGTAACGATTGGTCTGGCAGTGCGCAATTGACTGCGGTGGGAATCGAGCTGGTTAATTGGATGACAGAAAAGCGTCTGGCCAATCTCGAACTCGCCAAGGCGATTGTTAGTACCAGCACGTGGGCACGTTTGCGTTCAGGCAAACTCGAGGAGCTTCGGGGCGAGGTCCTCGCCTCAGATGTTCAGCTGCGATCCCAGGACAACCCGCGTCTGAACAAGATAGACAGTTTGAGCACTGATTTCAGTTTGGAACTTCGCGACAATTTGTGGCAACTCACACTGGACGGATTGACCTTGATCCGAAATGGTAAGGTGTGGCCAAGAATGCGCGTCGATACGCGTTATGACGGAACCAGCCAATCTCTGGAACTGGAAGCCTCTGAGCTCGAAATCGGTAACATTTTGCAACTTGCGTTAATCAGCGATGTTATCGAAAAGACAGCGGGGACCTACTTGCGCGATGCCAAGCCAGAAGGGCGCATGGAGAATATTACCTTTTACTCTGCTAAAGACAATAATGGCGATGATGTATTCGCTTTTGGCGCTCGATTCCGCAATGTCAGTATTGGTGAATCAGGCAGTGTTCCTGGTTTGCGAGGAATCACAGGAGAGATAGAGCTGAGTAATCATGATGGTTATGTCTGGTTGGATAGCGAAGACTGGGCAATAGATTACAGCGGTATGTTTAAGAACACACGACTGTTCCAGCACTTGTCTGGAAGCGTTATGTGGAAAGCCGATCAAAACGGCCAATGGAAAATCTACGGTAACAATCTGCGCGTGTTTGATCAAAGAGCAGAGGCTAAAGGTCAGTTCTATGTACGTTTGGAACCCGAAAAAGCGCCTTTTCTGGATCTTGCCTTTGGGTTGAAAGGAAACGCGATTACGCGTGTCCGTAAATATCTGCCTGATGCAATGATGAGCGAAGAGTTGACCAAGTGGATTAACAACAGTGTTTTAAAGGCCACAATTAAGGCGGGCGGTTTGGTTTACTACGGATATACGGACCGTTATCCGTTTAACGAGCGTGACGGTCATTTTGGGCTGAATCTATTACTGCAGGAGACCGATCTGCGCTACTTGGAAGGCTGGCCAGAAATCACCTCGATAAATGGCCAGTTAGACATGGACTCACATGGTTTAGTGTTTTCATCCAACAATGCAAAGATTTATTCCAATCAAATTGATAGCGTTGGGCTTTCAATAAAGGATTTTTACGCAAAAGATTTGCGCCTCGCAATTGCTGGAAGTGTAACGGGAAGTACGCGCGACAAATTTAAATTTATGTATCAAAGTCCGCTGAATGAAATCTTTGCTAAGCACCTGAAGGTGTTTTCTGTTTCAGGGCAAAGTGAATTGGCAATAGGTCTGGATATACCGCTGTCGGGAGAAGGCGACTTACTTGCCAGTGGTAGTCTGCTGATGAGCGATAATCGCCTGAATGCAGCGGAACTCGAGCTTGATCTAAGCAACATAAGCGGCAGTCTGCGTTTTGACGAACGCGGAATCTATGGTGAAGATATTAGTTTGAAATTTAATGGAATCGATATTCTCGCCGATGTGGAAACTGTTGATGTCGGCGAAGGGCGAGAGATGGTGTTTTCACATACTGGCGCTGTTACCCACAAACAAATCAGCCAAATCTTCAAGCAATATGTTAAGCAACCACAGTGGTCAAACTTTATCGCTGGAGACACGAATGCCGATGTCAGGTTTTATGTTCCGATGATAGACGGTGGTCCCCATCGAAACATGACGCTTGAAGCGTTTTCCATGATGGAAGGGGTTGAGATAAAGCTACCGACTCCCTTCGGTAAATCGGCTGACTCTCAACGACGCTTTTCTATTAGCACGGAGTTAGGTGGAGAAGAGAACACGCTTTCGCTGGCGCTGGGAGACACGCGCTTGGCCTTGCGTATGTTGTCAGCGGCTGGTGAAACGAGCGTAGAAAAAGGCGCGGTTGGTTTTGGCGTGGAACCCGTATTGCCAACTGAACACGGCTTTCACTTTACCGGAGGTATTCCCAAATTTTTCTGGTCCGAATGGCAGCCTTTGTTGATGCCTGATGCGGGCCAGCCAGGATTGCTGCAATCCGAAGGTGGCGGGGGTTCTGTTTATTTTGATGTTGCCGTCAATCAGACAGAGATTTTAAGCGCGCGCTTTGCAGATGTGCGTGTACAGGCGTCGAACACTGCTCAAGGCTGGACAGTACATGCTAGCGGTCCAGAAATTCAAGGCAGCGCCTATCTGCCAAGTGTATGGAATACCGCGCCAGTTGTACTCGATACTAAAAAACTTCACATCAAGATACCTAAAACGGAAGAAGAGTCTGAAACAGTAGATCCAAACGACTTGCCGCAGCTGCGATTCAAGAGCGAAGATTTTTCGTTTAATGATATGCGCTTTGGCAGAACTGAATTTTCTACCTCAGCGGTAGCCGGAGGCATGCGTCTTGATGAGTTCAATTCCTCGTCTGAGATTGCTGATTTCGCCGTTAAGGGCGACTGGACGGTAGATGCTAACAAACATAAATCGAATTTTACGATCGGTATGAAGGCTAAGAATTTTGGCCAGATGATGGATAGTTGGGGCTATAAAGACATTATTGATAAAGGCGATGGCCTACTCAATATCAATGCAAACTGGCTAGGTGCTCCTACGGCGTTTTCTTTCCCGACGTTGAAGGGAAATATGGAAATCAGTATGAACAATCTGCGCCTTATGGATTTGAATGTAGGTGCGGCTAAGATGCTGGGACTCTTAAGTCTGGAGGCCATACCAAGGCGTCTGTTCTTTGACTTTAGAGATGTGGTGCAAAAAGGTGTATTGTTCGATAGCGTGCAAGGTCAGTTCGACATACAAAATGGTGATGCATTTTCCAGTGGTATGGTATTGACTGGGCCTAGTGGACGCATGGGGCTCGCGGGTCGCATCGGCCTGGCGCAAAAAGAATATGATCTGGTGATTACATTTATACCGAAGGTTTTGGATGCGCTTCCTGTGATAGGGGGGATTGCGACTGGTGGTCTAAGTGTTGTTGCACCAACGGTGGGTGCGACGGTATATGTCATGCAAAAGCTATTTCAGTCTCAAGTCGATGAGTTGAGCGCTGTTCAATACACCGTTACCGGATCTTGGCAGGAGCCGAAGGTTGTTCAGGTCAAAGCGCCATCCAAACAAAAAGGCGAGACTGAATTTGTTGATGAACAATAAACATCTGTGGTTTAAAGTCTATTGTTGTTATTTGTTTTTAACTGTCGTTGGGAGTAGGAGTATATGAAGCGGGTTGCAGCTATTCAGATGGCCTCTGGACCAAACGTGCATGCAAATCTGATTGAGGTCAAACGGCTGATCGGCGTGGCTGCGGAAGAAGGCGCACAGCTTGTCGTATTGCCGGAAAATTTTGCGCAAATGAGCGCCGATCGGGATCTTTTGAAGATAAAGGAAAAAGATGGCAGTGGCCCGATTCAGGATTTCCTGTCGGAAATTGCGGAAAAATTCAAAATATGGCTGGTTGGTGGCACCATGCCTATGGAAAGTGATCATCCCAATCTAGTTCGTTCCGCGTGTCTGGTGTTCGATCAAAGCGGCGAGCGTGTCGCACGCTACGACAAAATTCATTTGTTTGACGTGGATATTGTAGACAGTGATGAACACTACACCGAATCGAAAACCATTCAACCCGGAAAAGAACTGACAGTTGTCGATACGCCAGTTGGCAAAGTCGGGTTGGCTATCTGTTACGATATCCGCTTCCCTGAACTCTTTCGCGGCTTGCTCAGCAAAGGTGCGGAGATATTTGCTATTCCCTCTGCATTTACAGCGATTACCGGGCGAGCTCATTGGGAGCCATTGATCAGGGCCAGGGCGATTGAAAATCTTTGTTTTGTCATCGCGGCCGGACAAGGTGGGTACCACGTTAGCGGGCGCGAAACCCATGGCGATAGCATGATTGTCGATCCTTGGGGAACCGTGCTGGATCGTTTGCCACGTGGTTCTGGCGTGGTGATTTCAGACATCGATAATGACCGTTTGAAGCAGATTCGCAAACACTTCCCGGCGATAAAACATCGTCGTCTCTAATGGAGAAAGCATGAGTCAGTCTATCCAAGTAGCGCAGCAGTTAATACTTACTCCGACCGGAATTACCGAAAACGACTTGTCTAGTGTTCTGGGGAAGATTGTTTCTCAGCACGGTGTCGACAATGCGGATTTGTATTTTGAATTTTCACGCTATGAATCCTGGTCACTGGAAGATGGCATCGTCAAAGATGCATCTTTTGGAATAGACAAGGGCGTAGGTGTGCGCGCACTTAGTGGTGAGAAAACCGGTTTTGCCTATTCCGACGATATCTCGCTTGCTGCATTGGATCAGGCTGTGTCTACAGTGCGTGCCATTGGGCGTCAGGGACAACAGGGCAAGATCAAGGTTGCGAGTGGCTATGTTGCCGGTTTGAATCTCTACCAGCCGCTTGATCCCATGACTTCACTAACGGAGCAGGAAAAGATCGCCCTGCTAGAGAGTGTTGATGCGGAAGCACGCAAACAGGATCCGCGTGTTTCTCAGGTTATGGTGGGTATGGCGGCGACGCACGATGTGGTCCTTGTTGCGGCTTCTGATGGAACCTTGGCAGCTGATGTTAGGCCTCTGGTTCGATTGAGCGTGAGTGTGGTGGTAGAACAGGATGGTCGTCGTGAAACGGGATCTTCCGGTGGTGGTGCAAGACTCGATTTTACCTATTTCACACAGCAGGATCGCGCAAAAGAGTATGCACGTGAGGCGGTGAGGCAGGCACTGGTAAACCTGGATGCAGTCGATGCGCCAGCAGGCACGATGGAAGTCGTGCTTGGTCCGGGTTGGCCAGGTGTGTTGTTACATGAAGCTGTTGGACACGGACTCGAAGGAGATTTTAATCGAAAAGGCAGCTCAGCCTTTAGTGGACGCGTGGGCGAGAAAGTCGCTTCCGAGCTGTGTACGATAGTTGATGACGGCACAATACAGGATCGTCGCGGCTCTCTGAATGTGGACGACGAAGGCGTTCCGACGCAATGCACTACGCTTATAGAGAAAGGAATTCTCAAGGGGTATATGCAGGATAAACAGAATGCACGTTTGATGGGCGTGGCGCCGACTGGCAACGGTCGACGTGAGTCATATTCCCATTTGCCGATGCCGCGCATGACGAACACCTATATGCTTGCAGGCCAAAGCGATCCTCAGGAAATTATTTCTTCGGTAAAAAAAGGATTGTACGCGGTGAATTTTGGTGGTGGGCAAGTCGATATTACCTCCGGAAAATTCGTCTTCTCCGCCAGTGAGGCCTATCTTATCGAAAATGGAAAAGTGACAAGGCCGGTGCGCGGTGCGACGCTGATTGGCAATGGTCCGGAAGTGATGACGCGCGTGTCGATGGTCGGCAATGACCTGAAACTGGATCTCGGGGTAGGCACCTGTGGTAAAGAAGGCCAAAGTGTACCCGTAGGTGTTGGTCAGCCGACATTGAAGATAAACGAATTGACTGTTGGTGGCACAAGCGCCTGATAGGGGAGTATCAAATATGAATAATTCACAATTAGCCCAACAAAGCAGCCAACAGTTCGAATCGCTTTTACAGCAGGTCATCGAGGAAGCGAAAAAACAGGGCGCGACTGCTGCAGAAGTTGCGCTAGGTATTGAATCAGGTTTGTCAGTTACGGCGCGTTTGGGCGACGTTGAAACGATTGAGTACCACCATGACAAAGGTATCGGTATTACCGTGTACATTGGGCAGTCCAAGGGTTCGTCCAATACGTCAGATTTTTCCGAAAAATCTCTGCGCGAAGCAGTTGCGGCTGCCTGTGGGATAGCGCGCCACACCGCGAAAGATCAGTGGTCAGGATTGCCGGAACGCGACGATCTTGCCTGGGAATACCCCGATCTTGATTTGAATCACCCCTGGGACGTCAGCGCAGATCAGGCGGTGGAAATAGCGCTCGAATGTGAAACGGCGGCGCGCGAATACGATAAACGCATCACCAACTCGGAAGGCGCGACTCTCAATAGCCATAGCGGTTTGCACTATTACAGCAACAGTCTGGGCTTTGTTGGGCATTATCCAACCACCCGTCATAGTTTGAGTTGCTCAGTTATTGGGCAGGATGGTGGCGCTATGCAACGAGATTATTGGTATAGCGTGGCGAGAGACAATGTGGCACTCGACAGTGCTGCGAGCGTGGGTAAAACAGCTGCGCAACGTACAGTGGCGCGACTCAATGGCAAACGACTATCTACACGCAAGGCGCCGGTGGTGTTTGTGCCAGAGATGGCAGCTGGGTTCATCGGACACTTTCTTCGCGCCATACGTGGCGGAAGCTTGTATCGCAAAACCAGTTTTCTACTCGATTCCCTTGGACAGCAATTATTTCCGGAATGGCTAGATATCAGCGAACGTCCGCACATAAAAGGATCCTTGGGTAGTGCGCCATTCGATAACGAAGGTGTCAAAACGCAGGACCGGGAACTTGTTGAGAGCGGCGTATTAAAATCCTATCTGCTCGATAGCTATGCCGCGCGTCGTTTAGGCATGCACACTACTGGACATGCGGGTGGTGTACACAATCTGGTATGTGCAGCAGGCGATCTGGATCAACAAGGTCTGCTCAGAAAAATGAACACTGGCCTGCTGGTGACAGAATTAATGGGGCAAGGCGTAAACGCCGTCACCGGCGACTATTCCCGCGGTGCTGCGGGTTTTTGGGTTGAGAATGGTGAGATTCAATTTCCAGTAGAGGAAATTACCATTGCCGGGAATCTCAAGGAAATGTTCAAGAATGTAGTCGCTATTGGTAACGACGTCGATCGACGCCGAAATATACAGACAGGCTCAATCATGCTTGAGCAAATGACTATTGCCGGGGAGTAAGTTACCGGAGTTATAAATTCCTGGTTTTTTCCAGCATACGTTCGATTGAGCGATCAGGGTTAAAGGCCTTAACTTCGTCCAGGTCCAACCAACGGACTTCGTTCGATTCATCATTGCTACGCAAAGGCAGAGTGTCGTCGATTTCGAACAAAAAGCGCACGTCATAGTGCTCGTGCTGTGGCTCTTTCTTGGTCGCGGGAATCGTATGTATATCGACGTCAAAAATATCAGTGTCGACGATGCGTATGTTTTTAAGCTGAACGCCAGATTCTTCTGACGCCTCTTTTAGTGCAACACCCGGAGTATTCGGGTCACCATCCGAATGCCCGCCTGGCTGTAACCACCGATCAAGTTTTCGATGATGTAGCATCAGTGTCTTTGTCCGTTGTCGGTTAACAATCCACGCCGAGCCGGTAATGTGTCCAATCTTCAAAGAACGCTCAAAGCAGTCGTCATGTTCCTGGACAAAAGACAACATGCGAAGTCGCGTGGACTCCTCTTGTTCATCGAAACCAGTGTAATTTGTGAGTAGGCGTATTAGCGTTGATCTTTGCATAGCACCATATTATATCCAGTCTCCTGACCATTGTTTGTATAATTTTTGCCACAGCTCTTCCGGGTGCTCATCGAAGACATCTTTAATACTGCCAGGCGCTACCAACCAAACCTCGTTATCCAATTCCTTGCGCAACTGCCCAGGCCCCCAGCTACTGAAACCAATAAACGTGCGGGTTTCATCATGTGACACGCGATTGATTTCTATCATTGCCTTGTCTCCCGCGCCAAAATACAAACCTTGAACGATGTCATGTAATTCCGGGTATTTGTGTGCTTGAGTAAGGACGAACAGAAACTGGGCATGCATAGGTCCACCAAAATATAGTTTTGATGGGTGTTCAAGTCGCATATTATCGGGCATTGCCTCATTCACTGTCATATGCGTGGGTTTGTTGATGATAAAACCGTGGGTTCCGTCTTCGCCGTGCTGAGTGATGTAGACGACGGTGTGATAAAATTCCGTCCCCTGCGTTTTAGCCGTGGAAATCAGGAGCGATCCAGCCTCCAGTTGTTCGTAGTGTATTTGCGGCGATTCGGCCGCGGCTAAAGAGGCCATCAAGGTGAATACGGCAAACAGTAATGTGGATGCAGTTTTGTTGGTGTTTAGGATTGCCATAGCGGCTTACCTCTTGGTAACGTTCAAAGAGTTATAGCAATACTCAAACCATCGCAGAAAGCCCGGATTGTTTTTTTTCTGGCAAATCGTTCTTCATGAATATTCTTGTATGATCAGCGAGTTAATGCTGATCTGTCTACACTGTTTGTAGTTGTTTAATGGAGTCGCTACATTGGAAATCAAGTCTTCGCCCGTAAAGCTGTTACTACTGGACGAAGCGCGTCGTGAAGAAGCCGATTTCCTGGCACAAAGTCTTGGCGTGAAATGTGTCGCTGAAGAGTCAGTGGATACATTGCGTTATCTCGTTTTTGCTCATCAATATACGGGTCTTCGCTACAGGGAAATAGGCAAGCACAACGACATCTATGTGGACTTTATTGGCGGCAAAGTTGGGCACCGACATCGACAGGGCGAAGGGCGTGGACAAACACTAGCGCGCGCGATAGGAATAAAAGCCAACTATCGTCCGCGTGTGTTGGACGTGACGGCAGGATTGGGAAGGGATGGCTTTGTATTAGCATCGCTTGGTTGCAAAGTGACGCTGCTTGAGCGTTCACCCTGGTTACATGCCTTATTGCGTGATGGAATGTCGCGTGCGTCGCAGGATGAATCTGCAGCCTTGGTGATCAATCGTATGCAGCTGCATTACTCTGATGCCCTGTCATTTTTAGCAAAACTGGCTAAAGACGAAAAACCCGACGTCATTTATCTCGACCCCATGTATCCACATCGCGAAAAATCGGCCCTGGTAAAAAAAGAAATGCGCGTTATACGCGCATTTGTTGGTGATGATACGGATACGCAAACTGTTTTAGATATGGCAATAAGAAGCGCAATGAAACGCATAGTCGTCAAACGGCCGAAAACGGCATCGCCAATTGATGAGGAGCGAGTGAATTTTTCTGTCGCGGGTAAAAACACACGCTACGATGTTTATTTACCCGTTGAACAGAATTAATTGTCTTCTGGCAAAGGTAGGTCGCGCCCGAGCATACGATTGATTGCCGCGATACCAAACAATCTAAAGCCGCGTAACGCTTCTGGCGGATGTCCAGCGACACAGACGATAGGCTTGCCCTGGGCGATACCCATGATTAATGGTCGGCCGGATTTCATCGGTACGCCGTCGACTAACAACTCACCCAGCTCGCGGATTAAATCCGAAATAAAATCACGGCCGCCAACGGCTGTACCGCCGCTGATTAACAACATGTCGTTTTCCTGCAAGGCCTGGCGTGCTGTTTTGACGAAGGCGTCGAAATCATCACCTTGTATTCCCTTGGCAACTGCGATTCCGCCAGCGGCGTTAACTGCCGCAGACAACATTGGCGTGTTGCAATCATAAATAGCGCCGATTCGAAAAGAATCGGTGTGTGGAATAACTTCATCGCCCGATGCAAACACCGCGACGCGTGGCGGCATGCACACCTGCGCCTGGTTTAACCCCAGGCTGGCGAGTGTGCCGATAGCAACTACATCTAAGACCTGTCCTGCGGCAAGAATTTCGCTACCTTTTGCGATATCACAGCCTTGTGCTTCGATGAAAAAACCGGGTGGAAAGGGACGGCTAACGCTGACCTTGTCGCCATCGACCTTGCATTCCCACATGCGTGCGATAGCGAAATCACCTGTTGCCACGACGCTGCCAGTGACGGTTTCTATCGCACCGTCCTTACCGGGATCAGGACAGTTGGCGTCACCAGGGTTCACGCTTCCAATGATATTAAAAGATACGGGGTTTTCTTCGCTTGCTGACTGGGTGCTGGCGCTGGAAACCAGATAGCCTTCAACTATAGCGCGGGGATAGGGTGGCGAATCCATAGGCGCGGTCACGGCTTGATGGAGTGTGGCGCCAAGAAGCTGATCCAGATTTCTGGTCTCCCTTGCCAGGCTACGAAATGCGACTGCCTGGACGAATTTCTCTTGTGCTTCACGTAATGGTGATGTCTCGCTCACGTGTATATCCTCTTGTTATCGTAGTTGTCATTCTAACCCGTTGTTATTGGAGGATATATAAAAAAACAGCGCCAAGATGGCGCTGTTTTACGAATTCGAACCTTTAATCAGGCTCGCACATTGATATTGTTGCCCAGATGAGGCTCTGAGTTCTCTACCTTGGGGATGGAATTGATCAGTTGTGCCGCCTGAGAGCTCTGATGGTTAAGAGCTTTTTTCAGTACCGATACACCGACCGAATCCCCAACCTTGTTGCCGACTCCCAGCGCTGTGGTTGTCGCAATCGGGCTATTGGCTATGTTCACGGTATTTCCTCGCTATAGTATGCCCATATTGCGTATCGTCCTTGATGGGAGATTCATGAATTAAATCAGAGGGTTTAGGCTGGTTTTGTGAACTGGTCTGCAAATGAAAAGGCCCCGTGATAACGGGGCCTGTTTAACTATTTGATTTTTTAGAAAGTGACGCCAACTGCTACCAGAGCGCCTTCATCGTTTTCTTCGTAATTGACCATTACGTGTCCGCTGGCGCCATTTAAAGCGGCCATAATGTCGCTGCCCGCTTTGAAAGTGATGGCGTTGCTGCTTTCCATGTCACGGATAGTAAAAGTTTTATTGTTGGCATCCACTGCTGTGATGTTGCCAATATGTTTGCCGGAATTCGCGCCGCCACAGGCCAGAACCGCACTTGATACTGATGCCATACCGAGCAACAGGCCTACTAATAATACAGATTTCTTAAACATCGTATCCTCCGCAGAAAGTAAAGTAATGGAATCTGAGTCCCGTATTAGGCAATCATAATATGATTCCGTTCCCCGGCGTCAAGCTAAAAAAGTTCGACGCTGTCCGTACCTTTGGTCTTTCCATTACCTTCCGTGGCAATACGGATGGCTTCTTTGATTGAATTGCCCTCCATCATCGCCTCAAAGAAACGACGATCTGCCTCGGTGTTGTAACGACGGTGGACTTCTTCCTTAAAAGCCTTCCATGTAGAGGTGTCTTTTAGTTGTTCGGGTTCCTGCATCATGTCCTGTAGTTGACGGATGCTTTCGGTAGTGTGGGTCAGGCGTTGGGTCAGCTTGTCGTAGAATTGGAAGCCTACTGTGCTTTCTTGCACTTTGTTGAAATACTCATCACAGATGGTGTTAATTTTTTCCAGATTCTTTGCATCAGGGTTGCGGTGCATTTCCTCCGCCAGGGCTTTGATTTCATGTACATCTCTGACCATTTCCATAAACGTGCGAGTCAGCATCTGTACAGAACCACTTGCGTCTTTCATTGAAAGACGAATCTCACCATTGGCAAGTTGAAGAAAAGTGCTCATTTCCTGTTCGAATATGGAATCTGTTTGTGCCGATGAGTTTGCCATGTGTATCCCCTGTAAATTGTGCATAAAAAATTCAAATCTCTGCCTTTCATATCGAGCGAAGCGGATTAAAAGTTGAGTCTCGACTTGATCTAAGTATTATCTAAGGCAAGAAGACTAATTTTGAGGGCCCAGGGAGAAGGAGAAAAATAATGACAAACGGACAAAACCCCTCAATCACCAATCTTACTCAGTTGTTTCATCGTACCTTGATGAAATATCCCGGCGGATCGGCTTACCGGTGGTTCGATGAACAGAAAAATTCCTGGCGCGCCTGCAGTTGGGCGGACGCCTTTCGTCGTACATGTCGAATTAGAATGGCGTTTAGTGAGCTGACACCGGGCCAACGGGTCGCATTGATATTGCCGAACTCACCGGACTGGGTGTGTATCTCACAAGCTGTGCTAAGCAAGGGCGGGCAAATCGTGCCTATTATTCCGTCCACCACATTGGAACGATTGATACATGTTTTGAAAGAAACACGGCCTCAATATCTTTTTATCGACGATAGTCTTGATGATGAATATATCCGGCGGGTATCACGTGTGTTGCCCGAGTGCCAAATAGTAAGTGTTGGAACGCGCGCACGGCAGCAAGTTGTTATCGCAATGTCAGAGTGGATGATCGCAGATGTGAAAGCTGGCGGCGAAACCTATGAGGCCAGGCCAGACGATGTTGCCTTTATCCTGTATAGCGCAGGTAAAAATGGAATACCTCGAGGCGTGTTGATCACCCACGGCTGCATCCTGCAACAATTGCAACAGTTACAATTGCGCACGGAGTTAAGTGAACGGGATAGCATCTTCTGCACCGAACACTTTTCATTTTCGTACGCATTAATCTCGACACTTTACCTCGCTATGCAAGGTTCAGCGTGCGTGATTTTTCCTCATTCTACGAACTTGTTTAAGGACTTTCACCGCCTCGGTGCCACCGTAATAATAGGTGCGCCGGGAGTGTTTGATCACTATCAACGGGCGTTCCAGGCAGATCTGTCTAAGCGCTCACATCTGCGTCTTCAGATGTTTCGATTTATGCGCGTGATTTCCCAGTGGCGATTTAAATCTGGAAAGTGGGCATATGCGACGCTCATGCTGCCTGCTGTCGCTTTTTTTTGTCGAGCGCTGATGAGGCAGATTGCAAGGCGCTTTAACGGCTCGTCGCTGAGATTGAAGATGGTTGTCGGAGCAAGTGCGAGTTGTCAGTTTTACTTAGACCAATTTTGTACCGGCGGAGCGATTTCCGCTATTTACGGTTTAACCGAAGTTGGGCCGCTTGTGGCAATTAATCAGCAGCCATATTGTGCAAACCACATTGGTGAATTTGTCGGAGGTGTGGAATGGAAGTTAGACGATAACGGCGAATTGTTGTTGCGTGGCGGAAGTGTCGCGAGTCGCTACATTTCCGGGAAAGCGGTCAGAAAGCATGGCTGGTTGCCAACCGGTGATAGATTGCGTAGGAGTGGAGATCGCTACTACTTAGACGGAAGAGTCGATGCATCGATCAGGCTTTCTACGGGTGAATATGTATATCCAAGAGTGATCGAGGATCAGCTTACAAAAGACGAATTATTCACACAGGTCGTAGTGCTTGGACACGGGCGTGAATTCTTAAGCGCCATGTTATTTCTCGAAAAATCCAGACTGGCGGCTCTAATGCCTGCTAGAAATACGAGTGATAGTGTTGTGGAGTTGAATGCCTATCGCCTTCGTGATTTTCTGTCTACTCGGGTACGCCTTGCATTGATGCGTTTGCCACACGCGTGGCAGATTAAAGACTTTCTGGTCTATGACCAAAGTTGTCTCAAACCAGAATGGTTTGACGATGAAGGCCGATTGATGCGTGACATGATGATAGACGCGATGCATGCCGATATAGTGCAGCTTTATCAGCCGCCTCATCCCGATACGCGAAATAACTCCCGTATAACTACCCGTAATACCGCTTCGGCACTGATACGCTAGTATGTATATTCAGTGTACACAGGTCGAAAAGCAGTCAATTTGTTTTGTCTATCGTAAATAAAGCAACTGCAAGACATCGTGTGTTTAAGTAAAGATGGAATCGGTTTAGCCCGAGTGTTTGGCATGAAGATTCGTCAGTCGATATTTCATTGCCTGTTTTCGAGAAAACTATAAGTCAACGCAGATGTATCTGCGTTGACTTTCGTGAGGCTAATTTGATTTTGCTTTTTGAAACGCTAGCGCGAAGGCATTGTTACCCGTTTGTGTGGCCTGGGTCGAAGTTTGTTTTTGGCGATTTTTTGGCTTTGACGGTTCTGCACGTTGCGTCTTTTCAACATCACGAGAGGAATCCGTCAGACGCATGGTCAAGGAAATGCGCTTGCGATTGACATCAACTTCCAGCACTTTTACTTTGACGACGTCCCCCGTTTTAACCACGTCGCGTGGATTCTGAACAAATTTGTCTGCCAGCGCGGAGATATGAACCAGTCCGTCCTGATGTACACCGATATCAACGAAAGCACCGAAATTGGTGACATTGGTTACTACGCCCTCCAAAATCATATCGAGTTTCAGGTCAGTAATTTTTTCGACACCTTCCTTGAAACTCGCCGTGGTGAATTCAGGGCGAGGATCGCGTCCCGGTTTCTCGAGTTCCTGCAGAATGTCACGAACAGTAGGCTCTCCAAATTTTTCGTCTGTGTATTCCGCGGCATTAAGGCTGCGTAGTAAATTTGTGTTGCCGATGATGTCATCAATTCGCTTACCCGTGCGAGCCAGAATATTTTCCACAACCGGGTATGCTTCGGGGTGAACCGCCGAACGGTCGAGGGGGTTGCTGCCCTGGTCGATGCGTAAAAAGCCCGCTGATTGTTCGAATGCCTTGTCTCCCAGACGTGCTACCTTCAACAATTGCTTGCGATCCTGGAAGGCGCCATGCTGGTCGCGATAGGCAACAATGTTCTTTGCCAGGGTAGAATTGAGTCCTGAGACATAGGACAACAAGGAAACAGAGGCTGTATTTACATTAACCCCGACCGCATTTACGCAATCCTCAACCACATCCGAAAGACTGCGCGCCAGTTGCGTTTGATTAACATCGTGTTGATACTGACCGACGCCGATTGACTTTGGATCGATCTTCACCAGTTCGGCAAGTGGGTCTTGCAGGCGGCGTGCAATAGAAACCGCGCCGCGCAGAGAAACATCCAGATCCGGAAATTCTTCCGTCGCTAAACTCGACGCAGAATAAACCGAGGCGCCCGCTTCTGAGACCATGATCTTGGTGAGCTTGAGTTCCGGATTGTTTTTGATAAGTTCCAAGGCTAATTGATCAGTTTCACGAGAAGCGGTGCCATTACCGATACTGACAAGTTCAACATTGTGTTTTTTCGCAAGCGTACTAAGTATGGCCAAGGCCTGTTTCCACTGATTTTGCGGTTGATGCGGATAGATTGTCGCCTGTTCTAGTAACTTGCCTGTGATATCAACAACCACGACCTTAACGCCGGTACGGAAACCTGGGTCTAACCCCATGGTGTTGCGCGCGCCTGCAGGCGCTGCCATCAGCAAATCATGTAGATTATGAGCGAAGACCTTGATGGCTTCATTTTCCGCGTTTTCACGTAGGCGTAGTTTGAGCTCGTTATCGAGACGGGTAAGAATTTTTACTTTCCACGTCCATTTCACGCATTCCTGCAACCATTCGTCGGCCGCGCGTCCCTTGTTCTCAATGTTGAAATTGCGCGCAATCAATTGTTGGCAGCGTATATTGTCGCCAGCATTGGCATGTGCTTCCTCACCTTCAGGTAAAGTGATGTTTAATTGCAGTATCCCTTCACTGCGTCCGCGAAACAACGCAAGTGCACGATGTGATGGCAGCTTGTGTATAGACTCTGCGGCATCAAAATAATCGGAAAACTTAATACCCTCTTGTTCCTTGCCTTCGATGATGCTGGATTTGATGCTGCCTTCTTGCCATACATGCTCACGCAGTTTTCCATTGAGCTCGGCATCTTCAGCAAAATCTTCCATCAATATCTGCTTGGCGCCATCGAGCGCAGCTTTGATATCGGCTACATCTTTATCGGCATCGATGTAGTCACTGGCCACTGTAGCAGGGTCAAGAGTCGGGTCTTGCAGTAGCGCTTTAGCTAGTGGTTCCAGCCCTGCTTCACGGGCTATCTGTGCCTTGGTGCGGCGCTTAGGCATGTAAGGGCGGTAGAGATCTTCGAGGCGGGTTTTGGTATCAGCGGCGAGGATCTGCTGTTCGAGTTCCGGCGTAAGTTTGTCCTGTTCGCTGATGCTTTTGATGACGGTCGCCCGGCGTTCCTCCAGTTCGCGCAAATACACCAGGCGCTCCTGTAAGGTACGTAACTGGGCATCGTCCAAGCCTCTGGTGACTTCTTTGCGATATCTCGCGATAAAAGGTACCGTTGCGCCTTCGTCCAAAAGAGTAACTGCCGCCTGGACCTGGGCATCCTGGACGCTAAGTTCATTCGCTATACGGGAAATGATGTTTTGAACTACCAAACTGCATACCTCGAATTTGTCAGACTCATAGAAGGCGCACAGTTTAGGTAGCGGGATGGTATGAGGCAAGCACTAAAACAAAAGCCCCTTGCGGGGCCAGTTTGAAGGCTTCCAGAGTTTGTTGGGGACCCTAGGAAGGAGCTTTATTATGAGAATAGGTGCTCTGAGCCAAACGAGCGAAGAGTCTGACAGCTTTGAACGATTGGCAGGCACATTTAAACAACTGGGACTTAATCGGTTCTTAAACGATCGGAAGCCTAATTGCCGTTGACGTAAAAACGCTTTACCGCAATTGGGACGTCATCTCCAAGAAAATCAAGCACTTCCTGGCGTCGTTCCATGGTATCGCCATAGCCAAGGTGAATAAGTTCGCGGCAGAAAGATTTTTCAAACAGGATATAACTGATCAGATTCGATCCCTTTTCAGGAGAGGCGCCGATACCCTTGAGGAAGAAACGTACGCTCCGAGGGACTTCCTGTGCGTGTTTGGCGGCGATCTTGTACAAGTCCTCGCTAGGTGAAATGTACAACATATCTACCTTGCGCATGGTGCGGCTATCACCAGGCAGGTGTTTGTCTGGAATTTGTTCCAGAGCCTTGTTGATGCGCTGCATGCGTTCCAGGTCGAGGTCGATATTGTCGAGGAAGATACTGTCGAGTACCTGACCTGCGATTTGACCAAAGCTCGGATAACTGTCTGCGACCACGGTCTCACAGGTATCGTCCACGTGTTTAACCCCAATGACGAACAGCTTATCTGCGCCCAAATGTAGCGCCGGGCTAATCGGTGCGGTCTGGCGGATCGTTCCGTCCCCATAGAACTCTGCGCCCAGGCGTTCTGCGGCAAACACAAATGGGATCGCGGACGACGCCATGAGGTGTTTTACGGTCAATTTTGTCGGGATACCCATGTGACGGGAACGATACCAGGCTTCCAATTCTTCGGCACCCTGGAAAAAGGCCACCGAGTTGCCGGAGGTGACGCCAGAGGCCGTCAAGCTTAACGCATGTACAAGTCCATCCTTGATGGAGCGGTCAATATTGTTGAAATCCATGGCGTGGGATAGCAGGCGTTCCAAAGGTCCGCGGTCGAGTAGTGAGACAGGGTTGTACTTGCCAAGCCCACCCAAGGCCATAGCTGCAAGCCAGTGTGAAGCACTGCGTGACAGACCGAACCAGTCAGTCCGGAATACGTGATCCACATGAAAATTCCCCCAAACATGGACCAGGCGCCAGATGGCTTCACGAAACTGATGGGCATAAATGGCAAGCGCGGTTGCGTTGATTGCACCCGCAGATGTACCACAAAGAATAGGAAAAGGGTTCTGTGCACCCTTGGGCAGCATGTCTGCCACCGCTTGTAACACGCCTACCTGATACGCAGCGCGCGCGCCGCCCCCCGAAAGGATCAAGGCGATTTTCGCTGGTGGGTTATTTCGTTCCTTTTTCCAAAGCATATCCCAGTCCCCGGCATCCCAATTTTGCTTGTCCCATTATATGTATCGGTTGCCCTCCACGAAGAACTTAGACCGGGAATCGGGAAAATGATTGCGCCCGGTCACATCATCCGCGGAAATTTTCTATGCCTCTGAACGGAAGAGGTTTTTCTGGTCTAGACCAACTCCATAATGCCGTCCATTTCCACACCCGCATTACGCGGCAGACTGGCGACACCAATGGCTGCACGGGCGGGATAGGGTTGGTCAAAATAACGTCCCATAACCTCGTTGACTAGCGGGAAATGGCTAAGGTCGGTGAGAAAGATGTTGAGTTTGGCGATATCTGCCAGTGTTCCGCCTGCGGCCTCGGCAACCGCAGCAAGATTGTCAAACACGCGCACAATCTGGGCCTCCATATTGCCTTCTACCATTTCCATGGTTTCAGGTACCAACGGAATTTGTCCCGACAAATAGACGGTTTTGCCAACTTTTACGGCCTGTGAATAGGTGCCAATGGCTTTGGGTGCTTTGTCCGTGTGTATGATTTCTCTACTCATGATGGCTGACGTCCTGCAAAGTGGATAAAGATGTTGGCGGATGATAACAAGGCATTACTTCGTGAGAAAGGTTTGGCGTGCGGACTCTAACTATCCCCTATGGGTGTGCATTGATTAACGCGTACGCATGTGTGGTTGTGACACTTGGGTAAAATGTTAGAGGTGTTTGCTTTCTACCGGATATGAGACAAGAAATAGTAAGTGAGTAATTGCTGCGTCTTAAATTCCATTCTTTCGTTTTTTGCGCATAACCAGCATTAGGCACGGCGTATAAATTAGCCCCTGGTTCGTACGATCTTAGAGACGAGTTCAGTGCGCTTCAGACGGCGCATGATTTGCGCCAGGTGTTTGCGATTATGCACGGTGATGACGAAAAAGATGTCAGTAAATTTGCCATCACGATCCTCTATATGGACGTTTTCAATATTGGCTTCCATCTGCGCGATGGTAGATGCAACCGTGGCCAACACGCCTCGCTGATTAGAAACTTCCAGGCGTATTTCAACCGGAAAGTCACCGTCGATGTCTTGCTCCCATTTGAGTTCCAGCCAATTTTCCGGGTGCTTGGTATGTTCACGGATATTTTTACAGCCAGTGGTGTGAACTACGATTCCTCGGCCCGCGCTGAAGATGCCAATAATCGGGTCGCCTGGGATCGGGCGGCAACAACGCGCGTAATTGATGTTTATGCCTTCTGTGCCCTTGATCGCAAGCGGTCTAGGTGAATTTTTGTCACCGCCTAACCAGGAAGGTGCATAGCGGAACAGAATATTTTTCAGGCCAGTCGACCGACCGCGCTGACCGGCTTCCTTGCTCAAAAGGCTGGATACCTGTTTGGCTACCAGCAAAGGCATGCGATTACCCAGGCCGATATCAGAAAGCAATTGATCTAGCGTCTTGAGGTGATAAAGCTCCAGTATCTTGGTGATTTTTTCTCGCGGAATCTTATCTAACGCTAATGAGAACGTTCCCAGGCTACGGTCGAGCAGGCGCTTACCTAAAGACACTGCCTCTTCATCACGCAGTTGCTTGAGAAAATGTCGAATGTGTGTACGCGCCTTTCCGGTTACGACATAGTTAAGCCAAGCTGGATTGGGTTTGGCCCCAGGGGCAGTGATGATTTCAACATTCTGTCCGGTCTGTAACTGAGTTCGCAGAGGCGCAAGGTGTCTGTTGATCTTTGCAGCGATACAGGTGTTGCCGATGTCGGTGTGAACAGCATAGGCAAAATCCACCGGTGTCGCCCCGCGTGGTAGTTCCATGATTTCGCCTTGTGGTGTGAACACATAGACCACATCGGGAAACAGATCAACTTTAACGCTTTCAAGGAACTCGATGGAGTTCCCTGAAGTTTTCTGAATTTCCAGCAGACCACGCAACCATTCACCAGCCTTTGCCTGATTGCTGGGCAGTTTTTCGCTACCGGTTTTGTATAACCAGTGCGCGGCAATCCCTGCTTCGGATATGCGATGCATGTCGATGGTGCGTATCTGGATTTCAATCGGTACACCGTAAGGGCCGAACAATACGGTATGCAGTGACTGGTAACCATTGGCTTTGGGGATGGCGATGTAATCTTTGAAACGACCGGGCAAAGGCTTGTACAGGTTGTGCACCATGCCGAGGGCGCGATAACAGGTGTCTACGCTGTCGACGACAATGCGAAAGGCGTAAACGTCAAACACTTCAGAAAACGAAAGACGTTTTTTGCGCATCTTTTGGTAGATGCTGTAGATGTGTTTTTCTCGGCCTATGACTTCGCTGCTTATTCCCTCCTGCTCCAATCTGTCATGCAGGGCGGAGTTGATCTTGCTGACGATCTCCTTGCGATTACCGGCCGCTTTTTTAATGGCATTTTTCAGTATCTGGTAACGCAATGGGTGGGCAGCCTGAAAACCCAGGTCCTGTAAATCGACACGCATCGAGTTTATGCCCAGGCGATTGGCGATCGGGACGTAAATATCCAGTGTCTCTTTCGCGATTCGGCGTTTCTTCTGCGGCGGCATAATGCCGATAGTGCGCATATTGTGTAGACGATCGGCGAGCTTGATGAGTATGACGCGGATGTCTTTGACCATCGCCAACATCAGTTTGCGGAAATTCTCCGCCTGTGCTTCGGCCTTGGATTCAAATTTGATCTGTGTAAGCTTGCTTACGCCGTCCACTAGTTCGGCTACTTCGTCGCCGAATTCCTGTTTTAGCTGGTCTTTTGCAGTCGGGGTGTCCTCGATAACGTCGTGTAAAATCGCCGCCATCAGGGTTTTGTCGTCCATCTTTAGTTCGGCCAAAATACGGGCGACGGCGAGAGGGTGGTAGATATACGGCTCGCCACTGAGACGTTTCTGACCTTCATGGGCCTCTGCGCCGAATAAATAGGCACGATAGACCTCGGCGACCTGTTTCTCGTCGAGATAGGTCTCCAGCATTTTGCATAGGTCGCTAATCAGAAACAATTTATCCTCTGATATTGATTTAAGCTTTGAAAGCTATTGAAAATACGACGAAAACCGCAGACTTGTCGAGTTTGTCGAAGCGGGAATTTGATTGTATAGGTTTTTGCGTGGGGATGGGAGCGAGGATTTCGGGCAGCGGGTTTCCCCGCTGCACCGCAAAAAGACTATTCCTGCATGAGATCGTCGTCGTCTGCCGATTCAGCGTCTATCTTATCGACAGCGGCGTTGGTGACGTAACCCTCGGCGATTTCGCGTAGGGCCAGCACCGTAGGTTTGTCATTTTCCCAGTCGATCATCGCGGCCTTGCCATTGGCAAGCTGACGGGCGCGCTTGGTTGCCAGGAGAACCAGCTCAAAACGGTTATCTACGTGTTCCAAACAGTCTTCTACAGTAATACGGGCCATGATTGCCTCCAGCCAGAGAAAGCGAACCGCGGATTATAGACCAGACGAAACGCGATTGCCACGCCTAAACCGCCAACAAGTCGGCGATTAACAGGCGATTGCGTTCAGCCATGCGCGGATTCCGGTGTCGTTGCGCACGCACGATACTCTTCAGGTCGGTGAGGGCGGTCTGGAAATCATCGTTGATGACCATAAAATCGAACTCACTATAGTGGGACATTTCAGCCTTGGCTTCCTTGGTGCGGCGTTCAATGACTTCGTCGCTATCCTGTCCGCGGGCGCGTAGTCGTTGGAGTAAGGTGGTACCCGACGGTGGCAATATAAAAATGCCGATGGCGTTGGGGAACAGTTTTTTCACCTGCTGCGCACCCTGCCAATCGATTTCGAGTATCACATCGACGCCATCGTTTAGCTGTTTTTCCAGCCACGGTTTGGACGTGCCGTAGTAGTTGCCGAAGACTTCGGCATATTCGAGAAACTGATTGTCATCACGCATGGCGAGAAAAGCGGCTTCATCGACAAAATTGTAGTGCGTTCCGTTCTGTTCGCCTTCACGAGGTGAACGCGTGGTAAAGGAGACCGATACCACGATGTCGTTGGTGGTTTTAATCAGTTCTCTTACCAGGCTGGTTTTGCCTGCGCCTGAGGGTGCGGTAATGATGTATAGCGTTCCTTGTTCCATACTATCCCTCGAACATTTTTAAAAAAAGTTGCAAGGCCTGACCGCGATGACTAATGCGGTTCTTTTGTTGTGGGTCCAGTTGCGCTGAGGTGCATTGATAGGCTTCGACATAAAAGAGAGGATCGTAGCCAAAACCGTTTTCGCCTTCGGCCGATTCGGTAATGAACCCTTTCCATCCGGCTTGGGCTATCAGGGGAACGGGGTCATCAGCGTGTCGTACATAGACAATTGCACATTGGAAGCTTGCGCCTCTTTGTTCGCGTGGAATCCCGCCGAGTTCGCGCAGCAATAAGGCGTTATTGTCCTGATCGTCGCATTGTGGCCCCGCATAACGAGCCGAGTAAATGCCGGGTTTGCCCTGTAATGCGTCAACACATAGACCAGAATCGTCGGCAATCGCGGGGAGGCCGGTAATGCGCGCGGCGTTTCGTGCCTTGATCAAGGCATTCTCTACGAAACTAAGTCCGTTTTCCTCGGCTTCAGGCACATTGAAATCTGATTGAGGGACGACTTCGATATGCCTGTTGGCGAGTATCGCCTGAATTTCACGAACCTTTCCGCGATTTCCACTGGCGAGTACGATGCGTTGCATATCAGTCGCTCAGGCTCTGACTTTGTTTTTCGGTCAACTGTGCAATGCCTTTGCGCGCGAGATCGAGCATGGCGACTAATTCTTCTGTGCTGAAGGTTTCGCCTTCCGCCGTGCCCTGAACTTCGATGAAGTTTCCATCGCCATTCATCACCACATTCATATCGGTTTCGGCGCCTGAGTCTTCCGGATAGTCGAGATCAAGAATAGGTGTGCCTTCGTAAATGCCAACCGAGACTGACGCCACCTGGCCCTTCAAGGCCTTCTTCGGTAATTTGGCATTCTGTATCGCGTCGGCCAATGCGACATAACCACCGGTGATCGAGGCTGTGCGTGTACCACCATCGGCTTGAATAACATCACAGTCGACGGTAATCGTACGCTCACCTAATTGGGAAAGATCGACGACGGCGCGCAACGAGCGACCGATCAAACGCTGTATTTCCATGGTGCGGCCGCCTTGCTTGCCCTGTGAGGCCTCGCGACCCATACGTTCGCCGGTGGAGCGCGGCAACATGCCGTATTCCGCTGTCACCCAACCTTTGCCCTGACCTTTCAGAAATCGAGGCACACGATCTTCAATAGTGGCAGTGCAGATGACTTTGGTATCGCCGAATTCTACGAGGACAGAGCCTTCGGCATGTTTGGTGAAATTGCGGGTGAAGCGTATTTCGCGTAGTTGATCAGGTGCTCTTCCACTGGGGCGCATAGTCTTTCCTGCATCTGGTGTCGAATGAATGCGGGATTATACGCAGCTTTAATTTTCAATTCGAGGAAATACCTTGCGAAACTCAGCAATGCTCTGTGGACGATTTTCGGGCTGTAACTCCATGGCCCAGTCGATGGCATGCAATAGCTGAGGACTGTATTCGTCCTCAAACATTAGCGCGGCTGGAGGTAATAGATCTTCGGGGCGGCGTTTCTTGGCGGCGATCGGTGGTCGCCCTTCAATACAGGAACGCATAGTGGCACCTATGGCGTAGATGTCAGTCCACGGACCCAGATGTGCGTGCTTTTGGGTCTGCTCAATAGGCGAAAATCCGTGGGAAACCACAGGAAACAGACGAGACTCCGCCGACATCATCAATTTATGCGCCGCTCCGAAATCCAGCAACAAAGGTGAGGCATCGTTGCGGATGAAGATATTGCCGGGCTTGATATCCAGGTGTAACAGGCCGTGTTCGTGGACTTCCTGCACGCACTCCAGAAAAGGGTTAAAGACCGTGAGGATAAAATTCTCACTGCGCTTACCGCCCTTTTTTTTGAGATACGCTTGAAGACTGATGCCCTTTTGGTACAACATAGCCGTGTATACGGTTTCGTTGGCCTGGAAAAATCCAAGAATTTTAACGATGTTTGGATGATCGAGAGCGGCGAGCAGGCTGGCCTCCTGGAAAAACAGCTTCCGGCCCTGCTTGAACATTTTCTCGGTTTTCTCATCCCGTGCGATGACATCAAATCCATTCTGCGCGCGGCGGGCCAATTTTGCTGGAAAGTATTCCTTGATGGCCACTGGTTGATTGTTTTCCAAATCGGTTGCCATATAAACCACACTGAATCCGCCACCACCGAGCACCCGGCCAATGCGATATCGGTCGAGTACGGTGTTTTCAGGTAAATTAGGTGGTAGTGGTGCCATGCAAAATTCCGGTTTAGCAGTTTTATCGCCGACTACCGCAATATTCTGAAGCAAAAATTGAGAGGTAACACATGATTCGAAGTATGACGTCTTTTGCCCGCCAGGACGAAAAACTGGACTATGGCTCTTTGGGCTGGGAACTGCGTTCTGTCAATCATCGTTATCTCGAAATCTTTGTACGCCTGCCTGAAGACTATCGTGTTTTGGAGGCAACAGCCCGTGAACTGGTCGGCAAGTATCTTGATCGCGGCAAAGTCGAGTTGAATATGTATTTCAAGGCTGATCAAGGACGCGCTGATGCCACCGTGTTCAATAAGGACGTCGCAACTCAGGTGGTGAATCTTAGTCAACAGATATGTCAGTTGTCACCTGAAATTAAATCATTGCGAGCCATCGACGTGATGAAGTGGCCGGGGGTGCTTGAGATTAGCGGGCCGGACGTTGATCGGGTGAAGGCCGATGCGGTACGCATACTCGAGACTACACTCAAGGAAATGGTCGAAACACGCGAACGTGAAGGCGAGAAACTACGCATGGCCCTGGAAGAGCGACGCAAAAGCATGGTCGATATCGTCACGAATTTGCGCCCACGCATTCCGGATATCCTCAAAGGTGTGCGTGAGCGTCTCGAAAAACGTTTTGAAGAAATGTCTGTGCAGGCGGACGAAGGCCGATTGGAACAGGAAATGGTTTTCGTCGCACAAAAGACCGATGTCGAAGAAGAATTGAAACGTCTCGAAACCCATCTTGAAGAAATCGAACGTCTGCTCAATCCGAAAGAGTATAAACCAGTGGGTAGACGCCTGGATTTTCTGATGCAGGAACTCAATCGCGAGGCGAATACGCTGTGTTCTAAATCTATCGACGCCGATACAACACGTCTTGGCGTGGAGTTAAAAGTATTTATTGAGCAGATGCGTGAGCAGATTCAGAATATCGAGTAGTTTTTCTCGCTGATTCATCTTAAAAGTTTTAGTTTCAAAATTTTTCTCATCTCGTTTTTATTCTTTGATGTATGCGGTAGATGTTCGATCGTTCTGACGAGCGTCTATCGTTATTCACTTCTCAATTTCAATTCCCGCTTATTGTCTACTTGTAGGTCCTTAATATGTGATCTACACCAACTCCAATACCGGGTATATGTTAAACACGGTCTGAGGTTTCTATGATCGGTATCACAGAATCAATACTTCAAATGCAGAAATAATGTGAAACATTTCACGGATCTGCACTATTTATATGGTTTAAACCCCTGCCTGGACGAAATTGATAAGCAGAATCCGCTTTTAGATTCAGAAGTTTACCTCCCATATCCGGTGTTTGAGTTTTGCTGGTGTGCGGAGGTTTTTACGTTAGTGCAACAGGAAAATTGCTGCCACACTGCTTATGAATTTAGTCACACTTTTCACGCTTGCAAAAGAAAAGAACATGTATGTTCTTGCGCGTGCCTGTGTGACGAACAACTCATTCTCTGAAGTTTTCACTCGTGACATTGTAAAAAAATTTAGCCGTCGTTTTTTATTCCTTTTATATATATTCATATTTTCGGGCTTTCTGTTTTCCCATTCCGCATTTGCAGTAGACAAAATATTTTGGTCTGACACCGTAAACAAAAATATTTCACGCGCCAATCTTGACGGTTCATCTCCAGAAGATGTCTGTACCAGTGCCGACGGTGTGGTTACTGGGCCGAATGCATTGGCAGTTGATACGGCAGGTGGAAATCTCTTTTGGTTGGAGAGTGGCGGTGTGTACAAATCTGGTTTGGCGCCGCCCTGTTCGCGCACTCTCGCATTTGCAGTGGCGAATATCTCTGCCAGTGGTTTGGAGTTTGATCCGGTCAATAGCAAGCTTTATTGGTTTAACACCTCTAAGCAATTGCAACGCGCCAATATCGATGGTACGAGTCTGGAGACGTTTACCAATTTTACGCCTACGGGGACGCCTAATCAGATAGCGCTTGATCCGATAGTAGGAAAAATATATTTCGTTGAGCGCGTAGTTTCGAACTACTTTATTCAAAGTGCCAATATGGATATGACCGGTGGTTCAACCACTGTTTACGATAATGCTACAGGGACGATAAACGGTTTGGAAGTGCGACCAAATATCGGAATTCTATATTTTACAGATCAAAGTTTTTCAATCGTAAGGCGAGTCAACACTGACGGTACAGGGGTGTCCGATGTATTGATTTCACCCGATGTGGATCAGCCCTTCGGTATCGCAATCGACGAACGCAACAATAATCTATATGTCGCTAACTTCGGTGGTGATCAACTGACATCTGCAGGGTTTGACGGATCGCTGCCTACCACAATACTCAATCCGACAGGTACATCCATCTGGGATGTTGAGCTCGCGCTTGCCGACGATACCAATATCGCCTTCCACCCATCAGCAAACGGTACGACAAATAATTTTTCTACGCCAAACTGCGGTGGAGTCGCGAACTGGCAATGTGTTAACGATCAGGCTGGTGATGCCACTGAAGGTCCGGTGGATTTAAACGACGCTGGAACGACTATTGACAGTACCGCAGCCGGCCGCGAGATGTTTAATCTCGTTGATAATCCTTCTTCGTTACCCACTGGTACAACTATAACCGGTATTGAAGTATTCGCACGAGTGGGTCGTGCAGCCGCAGGTGCAGCTCCCTCACTACAGTTGAGTTATGACATTTCTGGAACGCCGGTAGACGGAGTATCCCAGTCAGGGCTGGCGAAATCCTGTTGTTCGGATTTGGTGTCACAGGCGTGGACAGGTCTGGCCTGGTCAATAACTGACTTCAATGCCTTGCAAGTCGGTGTCGTTCACGATGGTGCCGGAACGTTTATGCTGAGCCAGATGTGGGTAACCGTGACATACACGATTCCACCCGTAGGCACCAATAGCATCTCCGGGCGCATTTTTAATGATGCGGATTTTAATGGAACGGCTGCCGACTACGATGGCGGTACCAATGACGTCAACTTATCTGGGGTCGATGTCGAGTTATACGATAACTCAAATGTCTATATCACCTCGGTAACCAGTGATGCCAGCGGCTATACGATTCCGAGTCTTCCGGATGGAACGTATAAGCTTAGGGCCAGAGTCGAGTCGATTAGCGCGACCAACATTCCTGAGATGACGGGCGCCTATGACAGCGGTTCTTCCGGTTTTGTCGCAAAGTATGGTGGCGCGGATGCAGCTATTTCTGACACCGCAACCGCAAACAATGCTGGGCCGGGTGACAACTACACGACCATAACGCTTTCGGGTGGCAATGTAAGCAATGCCAATATTGGTTTTGCCTATAATTTAATTACTAATGTTAACGATAGCGGACAAGGTAGCTTGCGTGAGTTTCTTGAAAACGCGAACGCTGGTGTGTTGGGTGCAAACAATAAAGTCAGCCAATTTAGAATTGGCGTCGCCACTAACCAAAGCAATGCTACTGATGCCTGGTGGCGGATAAATCCCGCGTCTGCGTTTCCTCTATTTAACGTTAATGCATCTGGCATTTCCATCGACGCATCAACGCAAGCGATTAACTCTGGAGTAGATAGTAATACACGCGGCCCCGAGATTGAGTTAAACGGAACTGCATGCGCGAGTTGTAGTGGCTTTAATCTTAGCGCGGCCACAAACGTGACGATTAAAGGTTTCGCGATTAACCAATTTCCCGTTTACGGTATCAGCATTCCGATTTCAGCGACAGGTACAATTGTCCGAGGCAACTATGTCGGTACGGACGCGATCGGTAGCAATGACATGGGTAACGCTTCCTACGGTGTAAGTATCTCGGCCAACAACGTAACGATAGGCGGAACCAGCGCCGGTGATAGAAACGTTTTGTCTGGAAACAATAACTGGCAACTGCGGGTAGGCTCAGTTACCAATTTGTTAGTTCAGGGTAATTATATTGGAACGAATTATCTTGGTAACGCAGTGCTTACGAACGATGTATTGGTAACGGGAATTTTTCTATCTGGCTCCAATGCTACCATCGGTGGTTCTGCAGCCGGTGCGGGAAATATCATTGCCGGAAATGATAACGGTATAGGGACCAACGGCGCGGTAACCAATCTAACAGTACAGGGGAATATTTTTGGTACTGATAGCACCGGTACGATCTCTATGCCGAATCGTCGTGATATATCGCTTTCGACGTCTGCGGCAACGTCCAATATAAAAATTGGAGGCGTGTTGCCCGGTGAAGGTAACGTCTTGGCGAACGCTGGTTTCGACTACGGTATTTTGCTCGACATCGTAAACGGAACGAATGAATTTAGCGGTAACACTGTTCGTAACACAACACGGACAGGTATCTACGTACTCAACGGAACAAATCTAGTCGTACAGAAGAATACCGTATATAACACCGGTAGTTCCGCAGGTGACGACGGTGCCACGCTTTTTCAGGGAACAGGTACCAAGTTCTACCACAATACCTTCTACAATAACTTCGAACGCGGTCTGGATATCGCAACCGGTGCCGCCAGTGTTGTTGCGCAAAATAATATCTTCGTAAACGAAACGCTACACGGCATTAATGACCCGAACAATCGTCTCGTTACCCTGAGCAATAACGCCTACTTTAATAACGGAACGGCATGTGCGGGTACCTTGTGTGCGAGCGAAACAGGAACAGTCACAAGCGACCCACTATTTGTCAATGTTGCTAGTGGCGATTTTTCACTGACCGAATGTACCAGTCCGGCGGTTGAGGCCGGTCTTGACCTTGGTGGCTCTCAACCCGATATGAATGGAGCCAGCGCGGGTAACTTTACCGGTACGGCGCCAGACATGGGCGCGATTGAATCGTCGTGTGGTATTGTCTATTCAAACATCTCTGGACGTGTTTTTGATGATGCCAATTTTACCGGCACTACCAGCGCTTACGATGGCGGCGCCAGTGATTTAAATCTCGCCGGTGTCGATGTCGAGCTATATGACAATTCAAATGTCTATGTTTCTTCTACCGCCACCGCCGCCGACGGTACGTATTCGTTCGCCAGTCTTGCAGACGGAACCTATAAAGTTCGCGTTCGCTCCGCGACGATAAATGTTTCCGCCCTGCCGGAAATGACCTGGGCCAATGGCAGCGCTTTGCTCGGTGGTCAAAACAAATCTGTTGACGATACCTCAACAGCTGACAACGCCGGTATCGGTGATACCTATACAACAGTCGCTATCTCTGGCGTCGATGTGACGAATGTAGACTTTGGTTTTGCCTATAACCTGATCGTTAGCAATAACGACAGCGGGCAGGGCACGCTACGTCAATTCCTGACCAACGCCAATAGTGGCGCAACGACTTCGAAATCCAGTGTCTTCGACACCAGTGTGTTTATTCCAGCAACGCCTGCACAGATTACCTTGCTGAGTAATCTACCTACCATGACCTCGGGTAGTATAACAATCGATGCATCAAACGCCGGTGTTGTAATCGATGGTAATGCGAAAACCTATCACTGTGTATGGATAGCCTCAAGCAATAACACCGTAAAAGGTCTGACCATACAAAACTGTACCCAGTGGGGTGTGCAGGTTCAGAGCGGTACTGGTAATACTATTGGTGGTGACAATACCGTCGGTTCCGTTATCGCGAATGTGAATAATGGTGAAGGTAATATCATCATCAATAACGGTACCATCTCATCCTATGGTGGTATCAAACTCACCAGTAACGACAACTTTGTCTACGGTAACCTCGTCGGTACAGATGGAACCACGGCGCAGGGTAATACCGGCTACGGTATTTATGTGCTAGGTGATGGAAATACTATTGGTGGCACTACCGCAGCACAGCGCAACGTGTCATCGGGCAATGTATACGGTATCTATTTTGTGAGCGCGAATAATAATATTGTCCAGGGTAACTATTTTGGTACCAATATCGATGCGACTGCGGCGATTCCCAATACAACTGACGGTGTGAGGTTTGCGGCCGTTTCAAATGGCAATATTGTCGGCGGGCTAGTCGCCGGTTCTGCAAATGTCATCGCCGGTAATACATCACGCGGCATTTACCACTCCACAACGAATCCAACCGATACCAACAACGTATACGGAAACTTCATCGGTGTGAACGAAGGCGGCACCAGCATCCCCAACGGTAACGGTATCTACATGATGAACGGTACGCTGAATCTGGGGAACGATGCCGAAGTCCAAACCAACATCTTCGGGCCGGTAACGAGTACGGTGTTGACGCTGACGTCGAACGCTACGATCAATATGGCCGGTACATTTGATATCAACGGTACGATGACGATGGCGGGTGGTAACTTAAATATGGGAACCGCCAATATTACCTATGCTGGTGCGAGCTGGAATAATAACAGCGTCGCAACAGTTGATCCTGGCACCTCAAGCATCGTCTTCGATGGCACCAGTAGCCAGTCGATTAAGACCGGTTCACTCGCGAGCTGGAATAATATCGAAATCAAGAATAGTGGTACGGTGACCTTACAAGATGGGCTTGCTGCTAACAATTTCACCGCGCAGACGCCAAATACCTGGATTAATTTTGCCAGCGGTGCGACGTATACGATAAACGGTGCATTTACAATAAACGGGCAGGCATCAGGAACACCCGTGAAGCTGCGCTCTACCGGTGCGCAATACACACTGAATGTCACTTCAGGACCGCAGCAGGTGTATTTCGCCAGCGTGCAGGATTCAAACGCGGCGAGTAACGATATAAGGGCTTACAACTCCACCAATGTGAGCGGTAATGACAACCTGGATGTATCTCCCCATTGGGTGTTCACAACTGCGATTGTTACGACGAATAATAATGACAGTGGCGCAGGAAGTTTTCGTGAAGCCCTGACCACAGCTACAGCTGGTGACGTGATTATTTTTGACACCAGTGTGTTCAATCCTAGTGCACCGGCTACGATTAGTCTCGCATCGAGTCTGCCGGCCATGAGTGTTGGTGACGTGCTCATTGATGCGTCGAACGCTGGCGTCGTACTCGACGGTGCGAATTTCTATAACTGTATTCAAATTAGTTCAAACAACAACACGGTTCGCGGTCTGAAGATACAAAACTGTATTGCCTCGGGTGTAAATATCATTTCCGGTACGGGAAACACAATTGGTGGCGATAGCACCGTCGGCTCTGTTATCGCCGGCGTTACCCACGGACAAGGTAACATCGTAGTCAATAACGCACAGAACGGCATCCGTATCGCCTCGAACAATAATTTTGTCTACGGCAACCTATTGGGTACTACGGGTACAGCCGCAGCGCCGAACATCATCGATGGTGTATATATCCTTGGCAGTAGTAACACCATCGGTGGGACCAGTGCCGGTTATCGAAATGTGATTTCGGGGAACTCTCAGTCCGGTATCTATCTCAGTGCGGCTAGCAATAACCTGATTCAGGGCAACTACATCGGCACAAACGACACAGCTACAGCTTCAATACCGAATGCTTTTTATGGTGTGCATATTGTAGGCGCCTCAACAGCAAACACGATTGGTGGCAGCGTAGTGGGTGCGCGAAATATCATCTCGGGTAATGCCGACGACGGAATACATATCACCGGTGCCGGTACCAACGGCAATATTGTGATTGGTAACTATATTGGTACTGATCGACTTGGCAGTTCCGTAATTGGAAATAGCAATGGTGTTGGGCTTTACCTAGGCGCACAATCAAACACCATCGGTGGCACGAACCCTGGTGAAGGCAACGTACTCTCGGGTAATAGCAGTGGTGTATTCATAACCAGCGCCGGTACCAGTTTTAATACTATTCTAGGTAACTATATCGGTACGGACGCGACAGGTATGTTGGACCTGGGCAATACCAGCAGCGGTGTTCGCTTAGGCACCAGCGCGGACAGCAACACCATTGGTGGAACAACAGCAGCGGCACGGAATATTATTTCCGGTAACAATATCAACGCCATTCAAATCGCAACCAGCTCAAATACTGTTCAAGGCAACTATATCGGGGTGAATGTCACCGGAGATGCGGCGATTAATAACGGTACGGGTATTATTATACAGAGTCCCGCAACAAACACCGTCATCGGTGGTGCCACCGCTGCTGCGGGTAACGTGATCGCCGGTAATACCAATCACGCGATTATGAATCTGTCTACTGGTACGACAGATATCCAAGGTAACTATCTGGGTACCAATAGTGCGAGTGACGCACTGCCCAATGGCCTGATGGGTCTATTCTCAAACAACGGTGTGATTAATCTCGGTAAAACCGGGGATGCGCAGCCCAACGTGATTGCGGCGAATGGCGATGATGGCATTCAGCTGCAAACCGGTACCATCAATCTCGGCAGTACTGTTGATGTAAACGACTTGATGGATCTGCAATCGGGTACGCTAAATCTTGCCGATAGTACGCTGAACCTAAGCGGCGACTGGTTAAATACTGCGGCGACAATTACTGTTGGCACTTCCACCGTGACACTAGACGGTACGGCCCTACAAACGATTACAACTGCGGCAGGCAACTTCAATAATCTTAGTGTTACCAATGCATCTGCCTCAGGCGTTTTCTTCGCCGATGGTTTTAGCTCGGCGAACTTCACCAATACGACGCCTGGCAGTCGTATGACTTTTGCTGCAGGGGGCACCTATACAATTTCAGGAACGTTAAACCTAAATGGTCAAGCAACGGGTACAAAAGTAGTTCTGGTTTCGTCGTCTCCTGGTGCTCGTTATACCTTTGATGTAACCGGTGGTCCGCAAACGGTTAATTTTGTCGATGTAACTGATTCGAATGCTTCAAGCAACAACATCACGGCGAATGACTCCACCGGAGTAGGTCAAAATAATGATAATGCGGAGACGTCACCATTCTGGATTTTTGCCGTGCCTGGTGCGGCCGTTAGTGGGACCGTGACCGATGACACCGAAGTTCAAATTCGCTCTGGTGGATCGACGATAGTCCTAACCCTAACTGGAGATACCTGGGTTGCCGCGGGAGCAACGTTCGACGCGCAACGTCAAAACATAATCAACGGTATTGATTCAGCCCAGGCCGAAGCAAATGGTTGGGATGCAATCGTAAAGACCGGTCTTGCGCTTACCGACGTGGTGCGCACAAGTGATACGGTTGTCACCATTACGCTACCGAGCTTTACCCACTACAACATCACTGCAAATGAAACCATTACCGCGACTATTCCGGCATCGGCATTAGTGACATCGGCGTCGCCATTGGTCGCAACTCCAACATTTAGTATTACCAGTAGCACCGGAAGCACGATTTCGGGGATTGTGTTTGAGGACGCCAATTTTACCGGAACGGCAACCGATTATGACAGTGGTGTAAACGATAACGCGCTAGCAAATGTTGTGGTAGCACTTTATGACAATGCCAATGTGCTTCAGCTATCGACAAGCACGCTCAACGACGGCAGCTACGCCTTTTATGATCTTGCTAATGCAACGTACAGGGTTCGCGTTATTAGCAATACCATTGCCGATGACGTCGCCGACGCGGGGAACACACCAAGCGGTGGCTTTAACGCCTGTGTGCCGGCGACGTGTTCCTATCCGCTCGCAGAAATGACCTGGGCGAATGGGGCGAAGCTCGGTGGTCTTGACAAGAATGTGAGCGACGTAGGCTCTCCGGCGCCAGGCGATACCTTCGCAAACGTTACCGTTGCAGGTGCAGATATCGCAAATTTCAATATGGGTTTTGCCTTTAACCTGATTACCAATACCAATGACAGTGGACAAGGTTCTGCGCGTCAGTTCATTTTGAACGCCAATGCTATTGGTCCGGCCAATGCGACAACTGCCAATACGGCCGTGTTTGACGCCTCCGTGTTTCTTCCTGCGGTGGCGAAGACGATTACACCAACGTCGCCACTACCGGATATTACTGATGATGGAACCACAATTGATGGCTCTAACAACTACGTATTGTTCAGTGGTGCATCAACCGGCGCTGGCGTCAACGGTTTCACCATCAAGTCCAGTAACAATATTTTAAAAGGATTGGGTATCCACAGCTTTAAAGGCGACGGTATCGAAATTTTTAGTGGTAGCGGTAACGTACTTGGCGGCGATATCAGTCAAGGTACGAGTACATTAAAAGAAATCCTGTACATCGTCTTCAATGGCGATGGTTTAGCGAATGGTGGAGATGCATCGGATGATGGTATCGAAATCAATAGCGACGGTAACTTTGTATATGCCACTTATCTCGGAACAAATGGTGCCGTGTCCGAGGCGAATACCGGCAACGGTATTTATATCGCGGGTAACAATAATACCATCGGTAGCGCAGACAGTAATTTCAGTCCATTGATATCCGGTAACGGAGCATCGGGTATTTTAATCGACGGTGGTTCTAACAACACCATACTGGGTAGCCGCATCGGTGTGAATTGGGATATGACAGCGACTGCCGGCAACACATTGTCGGGTATCCGAATCTCGGGTGCGGCCAGTGGCAACACGATTGGTGGCGCGGCGGCAGGCGAAGGAAACATAATTGGCGGTAACGCCGGAAATGGTATCCATCTATTCACCGGAAATACGTCTACCAACACCATGATTAAAGGTAACCTGATCGGTACCAATTCTTTAGGCGTTGCAACCATGGGTAATACCCAGTCAGGTATCGTGATAGACGACGGTAGCAACGTCACGATCGGTGGTCTGCTCGCCGGTGAAGGCAACGTGATAGCCGCGAATGGTGCGGCAGGTATTGCGGTGCCAAACGGTGGTGTCGTCGGTAATGTCTATATTTATGGCAACTATATCGGAACCGATGCTAGCGCCTCTGTCATTCCAAACACAAGCATCGCCTTGAATCTGGGTACTGGTACGATCTTCCTTGGTAACGCCAGTGAAGCGCAAAGCAATATCATCGCCGCCGGTCACACGAAGGGCGTGCAAATTATCGACACGGCAACGGTGAATTTTGGCGGTAGCCTAACGCTGAAAGACAGCTTTAGTATTAACACCGCGACCGCAACAGCGAATCTAAATAATGCAACAATCAACCTATCGTCTGACTGGACCTATGTCGCCGGTACCGTCAATCCCGGTACTTCGACCGTAACCCTTGATGGCGCCGCCTTACAAACTGTCACTAGCGGCGCCGGAAGTTTTAACAATTTAACGGTAACGAATGCGTCGGTAGCAGGCGTAACCTTTGCCGACGGATTTAGCACGGCAAATTTCACGAATGCGACTGCCAGCAGCAAGATGACCTTCAATGCGGCGAGCACGTATACGATCTCCGGAACGATGAATTTGAACGGACAGGCCAGCGTTACCAAAATCGTTCTCGTCTCTTCATTACCCGGTACGCGCTACACATTTGATGTGACAGGTGGCGCGCAAAGCGTTAGCTACGTCGATGTGACCGACTCTAATGCCTCGACTAACAATATCACGGCACTCAACTCAGCAGGCGTTGGACAAAACAATGACGACCTGGAAACCAGTCCGTTCTGGATATTCGCGACGACTTATTCTATTAGTGGCCGTGTCTTCGAAGACGCAAACTTCAACGGCACATCGACACAATATGACGGTGGTGCGAGCGATATCGACCTGTCCGGCGTCGATGTCGAATTGTACGACAACAGCAATGTCTATCTGACGTCAACGACAACTGCTGTTGATGGAACGTATTCCTTCGCTGGTCTAGTCAACGGAACGTATAAAGTCAGGGTGCGCGCCGCCACTATCGACGTAAGCGCGCTACCAGAAATGACAGGCTATAAGAACGAATCGGGAACCTGGACTAATCTTTATGGTGGTCAGAATGCGACGACTTCAGACACCGCTACCGGTGACAATGCTGGCATTGGTGATAACTATGGGGCAATAACAGTCTCCGGTGCAAACGTCAACAATATCGAATTTGGATTTGCGTATAACTTGATCGTCAACACCAACGACAGTGGTCAGGGCTCATTGCGTCAGGTGCTGTTGAACGCTAACACCACCGGAATCGTGACTGCTGCAAAAGGTAACAATACCTCGCAATTCAGAATGCAGGTCGCGACCAATCAAACCGATGGCATTGAGAACTGGTGGCGGATTGCGCCGACCAGTACGCTACCTTCTTTAAGCAGTAACGCGAACAACTTCGCATTGGATGCATCGACACAGCGTTCTAATTCCGCAACCGACAGCAACACTATAGGACCGGAGATCGAAATAAACGGTGCCTCGTGCGCGAGCTGTGATGGATTGACGCTGACAACAGCAACAGGCATTACGATCCGCGAATTTGCAATCAATGCTTTCCGCGACGGCATCAATATTGGTGCTTCTGCTTCTAATACCACAGTTGTGGGTAACTACATCGGTACCAACGCCACGGGCGTTTCGGCCGTGGCCAATAGCAGTGATGGTATCTGGGTGCAGGCGACGAATGCTGTAATCGGCGGCACGACTGCTGCTGACCGCAACGTAATTTCTGGTAACACCGGCAACGGTATTGTAACTGCCAATACAACTACGATTACCAATATCACGATACAAGGTAACTATATTGGAGTTAACGCGACAAACAGCGCAGGCATTGCCAACGCTGGGCGCGGTATTATGCTGCAGTCTGCTGCGGCTACATCGACTGTTGTCGTCGGTGGCGTCAACACCGGCGAAGGCAACGTGATTGCCTATAACGCTATCGGTGGTTTCTATATAGAACTGGGTGGCGGTACTCACGACATCAGCGGCAACACCATACGCAATAATGCCAGCCATGGTTTGTATGTTTTCGCCGCAACAGGTTTGGCGATACAGAAAAACATCATTAGCAATAACGGCGACGCGGCGAGCGAATTCGGTATCGTTATTTTTGGCGGATCGGCGATTAAGCTATACCACAATACGATTTACGGCTCCTTCTCTGACGGTGTCAACATCAATGGTGGTTCCGGTTTTAGTGTCAGAAACAATATCTTTAGCAATAACGGTAACAACGCAATATCGGATAACGTCCCCGCTATCACGACGCTGAGCAATAACAACTATTTCGCCAATGCGGGTACCTGTATTGGTGGCAACTGTGGATCAGAAACCAACAGCATCACCAGTGATCCGTTGTTTGTGAATGCCGCAAGTGATGACTTCTCACTCACAGAATGTAGCAGTGCTGCGATCAATGCCGGTGTCGATCTTGTCAGTGATCAGCCGGATATGAACGGTGCTTCTGCTGGATTGTTCACCGGTAGCGCGCCGGATATGGGTGCCGTTGAATCGACGTGTACCAGCGGTACGGTTGCGCTGTCCGGCACCGTGACTAACGATTCAGAAACTGAAATCAGGGCAGGTGGTTCGACACTGGTGTTGACGCTAAGTGGTGATACCTGGGTGGCCGCCGGTGCAACGTTTGATGCCGAGCGTGCGAACATTATTAACGGATTGACTTCAGCAGGTGCTGAGACCAACGGTTGGAACAATATTGTGAAGGCTGGCCTATTAGTAGCTAATGTGGCGCGCACCAGCGATACCGTCGTGACGGTAACTCTTCCAGCTTTTGCCGCCTATGACATCACCGCTACCGAAACAATCACGGCAACGGTTCCTGCGAGCGCCTTGACGACTTCCGCATCGGCAGTGATAGCAAGCCCAACATTTAACGTCACGCCGAATGCAGCCACAGTCGCCTTGAGTGGAACAGTCACCGACGATAACGAAGATCAAATCCGTACCGGTGGATCGACGATCGTACTGACATTGACCGATGATACCTGGGTATCCGCTGGCGCTGCATTTGATGCCGAGCGCACCAATATCATCAACGGTCTGACCTCAGCCGGTGCCGAGACTAATGGCTGGAACAACGTTGTTAAGACGGGCTTGTCGGTTACCGATGTGGTCCGCACCAGTAACACCGTCGTGACAATTACACTTCCGGCATTTGCGACTTATGACATCACCGCAATCGAAACCATCACCGCGACAGTGCCCGCAAGTGCCTTGACGATATCGGGATCGGCCGTTGTGGCCAATCCTACATTCGATGTTTTGCCTGTCGGTGTTACCGTCACCCTAAGCGGTACAGTGACTGATGACAGTGAAACGGAAATACGTGCTGGTGGCTCAACGATAGTTCTGACACTGACAGACGATACCTGGGTGGCTACGGGTGCAACGTTTGATGCCGAGCGTGCGAACATTATTAACGGATTGACTTCAGCCAGTGGCGAAACCAATGGCTGGAACAACATTGTTAAGACGGGTTTGTTGCTTAGCAATGTGGTCCGTACCAGTAACACTGTCGTGACCATTACGCTTCCGGCATTCACCGCCTACGACATCACCTCAACCGAAACGATTACAGCCACAGTTCCCGCAAGTGCCTTGACGATATCTGCATCAGCAGTCGTAGCCAGCCCAACATTTAACGTCACGCCGATCACCGCAACCGTGGCCTTGAGCGGCACCGTCACCGATGACAGTGAAACCGAAATTCGCGCTGGCGGTTCGACGATTATTCTGACCTTGTCCGATGATACGTGGGTGGCCGCAGGTGCAACGTTTGATGCCGAGCGTGCGAACATTATTAACGGATTGACTTCAGCAGGTGCTGAGACCAACGGTTGGAACAACATTGTGAAGGCTGGTCTGTTAGTAACGAATGTGGTGCGCACTAGCGACACCGTCGTGACTGTTACGCTTCCAGCGTTTGCCGCCTACGACATCACCGCAACCGAAACGATTACCGCGACCGTTCCGGCGAGTGCCTTAACCACATCCGCATCAGCCGTCGTAGCAAGCCCAACATTTAATGTCACGCCGATCGCTGCCACTGTGGCCTTGAGTGGTACCGTCACCGACGACAGTGAAACCGAAATTCGCGCTGGCGGTTCGACGATTATTCTGACCTTGTCCGATGATACGTGGGTGGCCGCAGGTGCAACGTTTGATGCCGAGCGTGCCAACATTATTAACGGATTGACTTCAGCAGGTGCTGAGACCAACGGTTGGAACAACATTGTGAAGGCTGGTCTGTTAGTGACGAATGTGGCTCGCACAAGCGATACCGTCGTGACAGTAACGCTTCCAGCGTTTGCCGCCTACGACATCACCACAACTGAAACGATTACCGCGACCGTTCCGGCGAGTGCCTTAACCACATCCGCATCAGCCGTCGTAGCAAGCCCAACATTTAATGTCACGCCGATCGCTGCAACAGTGGCCTTGAGTGGTACCGTCACCGATGACAGTGAAACCGAAATTCGCGCTGGCGGTTCCACTATCGTCTTAACGTTAAGCGACGATACCTGGGTCGCCGCCGGTGCAACCTTCGACGCGGAACGCATGAATATCATCAACGGATTGACCTCTGCCGGTGCCGAAGGTAATGGCTGGAATAACGTCGTTAAGACGGGCTTGTCGGTCACCGATGTGGTCCGTACAAGTAACACCGTCGTAACTATTACGCTGCCAGCGTTTGCAACGTACGACATCACCGCGACAGAAACAATTACGGTCACCGTGCCTGCCTCGGCACTTACAACATCTGCTTCAGCAGTCGTCGCCAGCCCGACGTTTGATGTGACTTCTGTCGGCACTACAGTGGCACTAAGCGGAACCGTCACCGACGATAGCGAAACAGAGATCCGTGTCGGTGGCTCGACAATTGTCCTGACACTGACCGACGATACCTGGGTAGCCGCCGGTGCAACTTTCGATGCCGAGCGTGCGAACATTATTAATGGTCTGACCTCGGCAGGTGCCGAAACCAACGGCTGGAATAATATTGTGAAAGCTGGTCTGTTAGTAACGAATGTGGTTCGCACCAGCGACACCGTCGTGACAATTACACTTCCGGCATTCACCGCCTACGACATCACCTCAACCGAAACGATTACAGCCACAGTTCCCGCAAGTGCCTTGACGACTTCTGCATCCGCAGTGATTGCCAGCCCAACCTTGAATGTAACTCCAATTACTGCAACAGTAGCCTTGAGTGGTACCGTCACCGACGACAGTGAAACCGAAATTCGCACTGGTGGCTCGACGATTGTTCTGACATTGACCGATGATACCTGGGTTGCTACCGGTGCAACGTTCGATGCCGAGCGTACGAATATTATTAACGGTCTGACGTCGGCTGGTGCCGAAACCAACGGCTGGAATAATATTGTGAAAGCTGGTCTGTTAGTAACGAATGTGGTGCGCACTAGCGACACCGTCGTGACTGTTACGCTTCCAGCGTTTGCTGCATTCGACATCAACGCGAGCGAAACAATTACTGTCACTGTACCTGCGTCAGCGCTAGTGACGACTGCATCCGCACTTATTGCTTCGCCAACATTTGATGTCATTCCAACGACTACCACGGTCGCGTTGAGCGGTACGGTCGTCGACGATAGCGAACTGGATATTCGTAACGGCGCTTCGACGATCGTGTTGACGCTCAGTAACGATACCTGGATAAGTGCTGGTGCGACATTCGATGCCGAACGCGCCAACATTATTAACGGATTGACTTCGGCAGGTGCCGAGAGCAACGGTTGGAATAATATTGTTAAGCCCGGTCTGACTCCGGCAAACGTCGTACGCACCAGTAACACCGTTGTCACGATTACGCTTCCGGCATTCGCCACCTACGATATCAACGTAATGGAAACCATCACCGCTACCGTACCAGCGTCTGCACTGAGCACTTCAGCGATACCAGTGGTGGCTAGCCCAACATTTGATGTCACACCTCTGAGTGCAAGCGTCGCTCTGAGCGGAACTGTTGTAGACGATAGCGAACTCGATATACGTAATGGCGGTTCGACCATCGTGCTGACGCTTACAAATGATACGTGGTTAGCTGCTGGCGCTGCCTTCGATGCCGAACGGGCGAATATCATCAATGGTCTGACGTCTGTCGGCTCCGAAGCCAATGGATGGAATGCGCTTGTAAAAGCAGTTCTATCGCCAGTCGATGTTGTACGCACCAGTAATACCGTCGTAACGATAACGTTGCCGCCGATAGCGACTTACGATATTACAAACATTGAAACCATAACAGCGACGATTCCGGCGTCCGCTCTGAGCTACTCGTCAGTTGTAGTCATTGCCAGCCCAACATTTGATGTCAAACCCGTTAGTGGCGTTGTTGTTTCTCCGATCAGTGGGCTCCTGTCGGAAGCGGGCGATACGGCAAGTTTCAGCGTGGTGTTAAATGCAATACCAAGTGCGGATGTGGTAATTCCAATAAGCAGTTTGGATACGACTGAAGGTGTGGTGGACAAGTCCAGCTTGACCTTTACGTCAACCAACTGGAATGTCGCTCAGCTAGTGACTGTAACAGGCGTAGACGATGTGGAAATTGATGGCGATATCACTTTTATTGTTGAAGTCGGCGATCCCGTGTCAGGTGATAGTGCATACGATGTGTTGAGCAACGCCGATACCGCCGATGTGTCGGTTACAAACCGCGACAACGATCAGGCTATCATTAGTTTCGAGTCGGCGACGAGTAATGTTGTTGATGAAATTGCGAGCAATGTGTCGATTAATGTACGCCTGAATTTGCCAGCCGGGCAGACGACTACGGATATGAGTATTGAAGTTGCAGATGCACAGGACGGTTCGGCCAGATCGGGTGTGGACTATGTGGCCTTGCCAGTGACAGTGCTGACTTTCCCTGCAGGCTCTGTAGACGGTGCTACGCAATCGATTACGATGACAACTATCGCCGACACCGTAATGGAAGGCGAGGAAACGATACGTCTGCGACTGCAGAACCTGTCAGGTGCTAATGCGGCGATTGGTGCACAGGATACTCACCAGGTCCGCATAACAGACATCGCCAATGTAAAGACCAGCAGCAGCGAAAAATCTTTTTCCGCGGCAGAACCTGATCTCGTGAACAGTGACGGTGTGGCCTACACGATAATTACCGCAAATATTCTTGACGACAACCAGCAGCCTTTGGCTGGTCATACGATCTTGTTTAGTTCAGACCGAAATACTGACGATGCGGTGGACATTTTTGAAACTATGGATAGTGTGTCCAATGTCAAACTTGCTTCCTACAAAGCTAACCGTCGACATAATCTCAAGCCGAACCAAACAACGGAATACCGCGCTGTGTCTGATTACGATGGTAAGGTCAGCGTGAAACTATTGTCGAATACGCCTGGACAGACGACGATTAATATCTTTAACGAAACCGACAACTACGCCTTGCGTTCGCCAACCTATATTTTCTTTACCCGCGGGGAAATTCTGAAGCTCAGTGGTGAGCTGAATCCTGTGCATGCGTTACGCGGTGATGTTGTGAATTACCAATATATCATCCGCAATGACACCGACTATTTTGTCGACCCTGCTTATATGCATTTGACCCTGCCGCTGGGCGTGAAATATGTGCCAGGTAGTTTGCGCATCAATGGCGCAGTTGCCAACGAGCCTGTGTACCAGAATACGCTCAAGATAGACTTGGGTGTTGTGCCTGGAAACAACGATTTGAATTCTAATGATCGTGCCGATCCCGGTGAATCAGGTTATGTCGTGGTGACGCTGCAAGCAGTACTGGGCTCTCGCGTAATGCCGGGCAGTTACGATAGCTACGCATATATTGTCGATGCGTGTGATGATTGCGTGGTGTCAAATACGGAAAAATTATCATTGCGCGTAGACGACGATGCCTTGTTTGATCTGGGCACTATCATCGGTAAAGTGTTCAATGACGCCAATAAAAACGGTCTGCAGGACGAAGAAGAAAGCGGCGTACAAGGCGTCACTCTGGTACTGGATAACGGAAGTGTGGTGGTAACAGATAAGCACGGTCGCTATTACATAAATAACATCAAGCCCGGGCCACACTTGCTGAAGATAAATAATACCAATCTGCCGGGTAATAGTAGTCTACTCGATCTTGATCACAAGATTGTTAATATCACGCCTGGCTTGTTGGCCACGGCGAACTTCCCTATCGACGAAAAAGGCGATATGACGACCATAGGTAGCGATACCATTTACGGATTGAAAGTCTCGCGCAGTACCAGCGAAAAGAATATTCTGATCGCGGGTAATACGTCTTCCATGAATCTGATCGTTGACGGTCAGAACATCAGTTTCCCAAGAAGTCGTGTGCAGTTGGATGGCGATTCACAAAGTCACATCGACATAAGCAGTGATCGCATTGAGATTCCTTTCCTGGTGACGGTACAGGAACGCGAACAGATTAAAGCCTGGTCTATTGTTGTTGCGTCGAGAGACGGTCAGGAATTGAAGTCTATAAACGGCAATGGCGCGCCAGAACAAAGAGTCGTATGGAACGGTTTGCTAAAAGATGGCAACGCATTGCCAGGTGGTAAAGTGTATAGCTATCAATTCCAGGGTGCCTATACGAATGGCAAGAAGATCACCAGCGCCAGAAAACTGTTTACGGTGACCAATAATACGGCCTTCGCAAAAGCATTTCCAGATAGCGGTTTTGATAAGGCTAGCGGCCAATTAACGACAACGGGTCAAGCCTTCCTGCAGGAATTGACCGATATCGCGAAGAACTACAAGCGTCCGAGCATATTTATATCTGTTGAAGCGCCGAAGGACAACGCAAGTGCTGAAGAGATAAACGCCCTACGCGCGCGCGCCGCGCAGTTGCGAGACTGGATGAGTGCGCAAGCCGAGACGTCCGGCAAGAATATTATCATCAAGTCTAATGTAAGTGACAAAGTAAAACGTTCGGCTTTGAAACTAAGCGTAGTGCTGAGCGGTAACGAATCTAAAGTCGAACTTAGAGATCAATATCGGCGTCAGCCAAGTGCGGAAATCAACGGTAAGCCATTTACTGTCGATCAATACGGTCGATTCACAGAAAATTATAACCTGGGCGTCTCGCAAGAATTGGTCATTAAACTGACAAACGAGTCTGATGAGTCGGTCATCGCGAATATTCCGTTACCAGAATTCCGCATTATCTTCCCGGATGATGAAGTCACCGTGCAGTATGGTCAGAAGACCAATGATCTTGAAGTGTTGGCATCGGATTACAATCCAAACCTGACAGCAAAGGATATCGTTGCGCGTCAAATCATACGGGGTGAGGCATCGCCGGGTACAGAGGTCAAGATTAACGGTCTGAATGTGTCAGTCGCTGATGATGGAAAATTTACGACGCCGGTCAGTCTGACGTCCGGTAAAAATGTTATCGGTATTGAATCAACCCGCGCGGATGCGCGTAAGCGACTAATCAATATCTTTATCGATGTAACCGATAAAGAAAAGAACGGACAGCCTATTGTTGCCGCTAATCCGATTCCGCATCTATCAGTGTCCATGCCCTCTACCGAATCGCCTATCACCAGTAAAGACGTAGTGGTTTCGGGCACGACATCGCCTGGAAATAAACTAAGCATCAACCAGCAAGAGATTGTCGTAAATCCTTCGGGTGAATTTAGTCATCAACTGTCACTTGAGTATGGTGAGAATCCGCTAAACATGGTGGTAACCGATGAGCAGGGCAATAGCGGTACGATAGAAAAGAATATACAAGTGGTGAAGAACAAGTTATTCATGCTCGCCTTTGGTGACGGTAAAGTCGGTTATGAATCGATCAAAGGCCAGGGCAAGAGTGGTTTCTACAGTGACGGGCGTCTGGCCTTTTATCTAAAAGGGCACATCAAGGGTGAGTACCTGATTACCGCGGCCCTGGATACCGAGCGTGGAAGTTTCAGCGAGCTGTTTAAAGATCTGAATAAACAACAGACCAGGGAATTCGTGGCTAATCTGGATAAAGACAGCTATTACCCGGTCTATGGCGATGACAGTAGTTTGCTCAACGAAACCCAGAGTCAGGGCAAGCTATTCCTGGCAGTATCGTCTGATGAAATCGAAGCCATATTGGGCAACTATGCGCTGAATTTTAACAATGCCGAATTGACCCGTTACCAACGCAACTTCTACGGCCTCAAGGCGCGTTACTATCAGATGTCGAGTGAAGAAAAAGGCAGGGTGGATTCACAGGTCGTTACCTTTGTTGCACAAAATCCGACCGTGCATATTACCAATTATCTGGAGGCCACCGGTGGTTCGCTGTACTACCTCAGCAATCGCGATATCGTGGCTGGTAGTGAAAATCTGCAAATCATTGTGCAGGACCAGCAAACCGGGTTGGTACTGAGCAGGGAAAAACTCCAACGCGAGATCGATTACGATGTTCAATACGCGAATGGACGTATTTTACTGACCACGCCGTTGCAGCAATATGTTGAATCAAGCTCATTGATCAGCAACTATGTTCTGCAAGGAAATAAGATTCTTATTCAGGCGGACTACAATATCGAAGGTAGTATCATGGATAAGACCGCTGCCGGTATGCGTGTGGATCAGAAACTGACAGATCAGGTTACGGTCGGTGCGAGCTACATCGATGATGGTAGTGATGGTCAGCACTATCAGCTCTCAGGCGCGAACATCAACATCAAACTTAAGCCAAACACGCAATTTGCGCTGGAAAGTGCCTCGTCTAAAGGCGCAACACCGAATATTCTCTATAGTGATAACGGTGGTCTGACTTACGAACAACGCGATGACGACACCGATAAACGTGGTGATGCGTGGAAGTTCTCTACACAAGTGGATGTCGGTGAGTGGTTTAATCAACCGGATAAGTATAGTTTCAAGGCCTATGTGTTGAAGCAGGAAGCGGGTTTCAGAAGCAGTAATCGCCTCCTGTCTTTCGCTGAACGTCACTATGGCGTCAATACCGATATCAAGTTAGACAAGACGTCGAGCGCGCACATTGGGTATACCGTTGACTCGATAGATATCACTGAACAGGATCAAACCGCGCGTACCGACACGGGCGTGATCAAGTTGAGCAAGACTATCAGCGCGGTGACTGCATCCGGTGAGCTGCGAACACAGACCTTGCTCGATCGTGAGCGAGACGTGTTGTCCAAAGAGAATACAGCAGCGGCGAAACTGAGCTGGCGCGTAAATGAGAAATTGCGTATCGATGCCAAGCATCAGCAAAACATCACCGGCGAAAGCAAGCAGACCTCTAGCGCAGGCACCGAGTTGCAATTGACGCAAACCATTGCACTGAACGCCGTTGCCGCAACAGGAACCGAAGGTCAAAGTCTACAAGTTGGCGCGAAGGTGAAACTGGATGAGAGCAGTATCTATGTGAACAGGCGCATGACGAACGACACCTCTGCGGAAACAGAGTCGACTATACTCGGAGCAGAATCCCGTATGTCACCGGGACGTCGTTTGTATACCGAATATCAGTGGCGTGATTTCAGCGCCGAAAAAGAACAGGCCTCTTTGCTGGGTATAGAACAGGCCTGGGCGCCGACAGAGCATTTACGATTGAAGACGTTTGGCGAGTATACCGATCTGACACGTTCCGCTGACGAGAAAAAACGTCATGCGGGTGGTATCAAGTTGATCATGAAGCTGCCAGGCGTCGATGCTAATAGCCAGAACGAGGTGCGCAGGGAGCGAGGCGATACCAGCCTGATTCAATACCTGAGCGCCAACCGTCTAGATCTGCAAATCAGCGAGGATTACAAACTGCTGACCAGCATCCGGGTGAGCCGTAGTGAGGCCCTCGATAGTGGTCGCCTGATGTCCAGGTTTAATGACCAAAGCCTTGGTCTGGCCTATCGTCCAATGAGTCACACCCACTACAATGGTCTGCTACGCATTGCACGCTACGAAGACTATAAAGAGAATCTGAATGACAGTCTCAGCCTCGTCGGATCGGCAGAAGGCAGCTATGCGCTACGCCATCTGATGGGCTGGATGAAACGCTATTCGTGGGTTCAAAAACATCAGCGCAAACTTTCATGGCTAAGCGATGTGGAATGGGTGCAGAAAGTGGCGTTCAAGCGTAAACGCTTCAAGGGCAATGACAATACAGATTTGACCAGCGATAGTCTGATGACCATCACCCATTTCAACTACAACTTCTACCGTCAGTTTGACGTGGGTCTGGAGTACCGCACCCTGAGCAACAGCCTGGCCAATGACCTGCAACGGGGCTGGTTGACCGAGGTGAGCTGGCGAGCAAACCCTTATTTACGCGTGGGAACAGGTATCAACTTTAGCCACTTCTCCGACAATATTCTCAGTGACAACGAGACCTCTAGCCGTGGACTTTTCCTGCGCATTCAGGGTAACTACTAATCATTACAGGAAGTTATAGGTGGCCTTGTATCCGTAATAGGTCACGCTTTTTCCCTAAGAATGGGGCAAAACTTTTCCCTCTACGGACCGATATAGATAGATGAAAGTCTCGATAGATCAAACAGCTAGGCCCGAGGTTTGGGGTCTGGCAGTCGACAGCGGAGAGATAGGGTTACAGGGCTAGGACGATTTCGTGAGCACCTTACGTACAGAATTATTTTCATTCGACTCCCTGGTAGAAGCAGTGACCATACTGCTGGTGACCTGCCTGTCTTTCTTTGTCTTCGTTTCGGTGATGTTCTACGTTTTTCCCATTGGCGCTGGATTCGACAAAAGTGTTTTTGCTTTGCCGGTTCAGGCACTATTGCCTGAGCATGAACCAAAGCCGGAATTTAATCTCGTTAAGCAGAACGATCCTGCAAAAGCGCAGACGCCCGAAGCTGCGTATACCGCACTGCTAAATAACACCAAAAACAACGTGCGCCACAAACTAAAAGGCGGCGTTACATGGAAAGTGGCCAATAAAGGTCAAAAGCTTTTCAACGGCGATAGCATACAAACCGGCGCGAAGTCATCAGCGATTGTCGAATTCGATGAGCAAAATTTTCTGAATATCGGACAGAAGTCGCTGGTTGTGATACGTCGACTTGAAAAAGACGTCATCCTGCCTGAAAAACAATCCGTGGTGGTGATATCACACGGTGAGATCTGGGGGCGAATCAAAAAGAAGGATAAAAGCTCTGCTTATGTGGAAGTGGTTACGCCAGATATTACTGCGCGTATAAAAGGGCGCCAGGTGGATGAAACTGAATTCAAAATCAATGTTGAAGAAGGTAAGAAATCTTCGGTCGTGGTATTCGACGGTGAGGTAGAGGTCTCTGACGGAAAGCAAAATATTGTGGTTGCCAAGTCGCAGCAACTGACGGCGATAAGCGGCAGCACATCATCGCCTAAAATCGAAAAGCTCCTGGAAAAAGTGCAAATACATTCTCCCGAGAATAACAGGAAGGTGTTTTTCCAGGACTTGGCGCCCATCGTAAAATTTGCGTGGAAACCACAGACGAACGTCAATGACTATCGTCTGATCATCGCTACCGATCCCAATTTCTTCAATACCGAAATGGACATTCTGACGACAAAAACGGAGTTTTCACATGGAAATCTACAGTCGGGTATTTACTACTGGCGCGTGTTCTCCAAGCGTGACGATAAATACAGCGAGGCGAGCGAGACGTTTAAACTCAATCTCGTAAATGACACGACCCCTCCGTTATTAAAGGTTCAATTTAATGATGTCGTTACTTCTGATGGACGTTATTCCATTTCAGGAACTGCTGAAATCGGAAGTCTTGTGTTCATTGATGGAAAACAGATTGCAACCGACAAGCAAGGGAAATTTGTCTATAGCATGCGATTGAAACCAGGAATAAACCAGATCGTAGTTGAGGCGATGGATGAAGCCAGAAACTCGAGCTACAAAACACACAATATTAGTTACAGATAACTCGTTATGAAACTGCCTCGTACGTCAATTCGTCTCAAGATTATCGCTACCGTTTTGCCGGCGATCTCGGTAATACTTGGCGTCATATCCTATACGATGGCCGGTCTTTTTCACGAAGATAAAAGTACCTATATCCGCGATATCGCGGCAGTAACTGCGCAGAATGTGGGATCAGAAGCGAAATCAATCCTTGAGGCCTACCAGGACAGGCTACAGGTATTCTCGCAGGTGATTTATCAGAGCGGGATTAATCAGTCGAACAAACTAATACTGTTGAAAGACTTGTTTCAATCCTCAAAAGATTTGTTAAGCATTACGATTTACGAGGATGGAGTTGAGCTGGCATCGGTTATGGATTCCGATCGCCTCACCGCTGCACAGATAGATCTTGCCGCGCTGGAAAGTGAGCGTTCGCAAAGACTGCCCTTGCCAGGTGTTCTGAGATCAGGTGAATCACTGTTGTTAAACTCCTCATTGAGTGCGGCATTGCCCACCTTGACGCTGTATTTCAAACCGGTCTTGATCGCGAATAAGAGCGATGTCCAGATTGCAGCTATTATCGATTTGAAACGGCTACAACAACTGTCAACCCGATCTCAGGTCATGGATACCTTCATCATTGACCACAATATGAATATTCTCGTACACAAAGATATGAAGAAAGTCGTGAAGCGAGAAAGATTTTCTGTCATGCCGGAAGTCACGAGCTTTCTCGAAAACCCGATTTCGAGTACGAGTATGGAATATACCATTGACGGAAATGCTCTGGTTGCGGGGTACTCAAAAATAGATGGTTTTAAGCTCATGGCAATCGGCCAGATCCCGGCGAGTCTCGCTTATCTCGGTGCGCGGGAACTACTGATTGATCTTGCCTATGTCGCTCTTGGATTATTGATCGTGTTTTCTATTCTAGGCGTAATTTGGGCCCGACTGATTAGCAAGCCCATCGTCGAGCTTTCTGAGGCGACGAAAGAAGTTGCCAAGGGCAAATTCAATATTCGCGTGGAGCATCGTTCTCGCGATGAAATCGGCATGCTCGCCACATCATTTAATACGATGAATGATGAGCTGGCGAAGCGCGAGTCAGAGTTGAAAAAGACTCAGGATGCGCTGGTTCAATCGGAAAAGATGTCGGCTTTTGGTCAGATTAGCGCGGGTATTGCGCACGAAGTAAAAAATCCGCTGGCGTCGATCTTGGGTTTCGCCCAATTAATCAGGAAAAAAATCGAACCCGAAAATACCCGATTTATCGAGAAGGTTGACATCATCATCAGCGAAACCAAACGCTGTACAGATATCGTCACAAATCTCATGCGTTTCTCACGCAAGGAAACCGTTGAGCATACTCCACAAGATATCAATGACGTTATCGAAAAGAGTGTCACCATTGTGAGTCACCAACTGGGGCAACTCGGGGTCAAGCTGCATCTTGACTTGAAAACAGGGCTTCCAAAGCTAAATGGTAACTCGAATCAATTGCAGCAGGTGATGTTGAATTTTGCCATCAATGCCGCGCAGGCGATGAAAGAATCTGAAGAAAAGATTTTCTCTATTGAGACCGGGCTGGACAAGCAAGGAAATATCTTCGTTGTTGTCAGCGATACGGGACCAGGAGTGCCACAGGAATTTCGTTCCAAATTATTTGAGCCGTTTTTTACCACCAAACCCGCAGGCGAAGGTACGGGGCTTGGTCTGTCGGTAAGTTATGGCATCATCAAGGACCATGGTGGCGAGATTAGTTTGATAGACGTCGAAGGAAGAGGCGCTGTCTTCAAAATAGTATTCCCGGTTTTACAAGGTATGCCGTCGCAGAGAGAGCTGCATGAACAAGCCAGTTGACTTAGCGATCAGGATTTCCAGTTTGTCGGAGGAGATCTTGAAAAACGTGCTCGTTGTTGATGACGAGGCACCGATTCGCATCATGATTCAGGAAATACTTGAAGATAGTCACTATGCCGTTAAAACTGCCGCTAGTGCCGAAGAGGCGCTCGAACTCATTAAAAAAGAAGATTTTGGCGTCATACTGAGCGATATTCGTATGGCCGGTATGAGCGGTGTCGAGCTGTTAAAGAAGATTAAAGTAAAAGGCGCAGCAGTTCCCGTGATAATCATGACGAGCTATGCCTCGCTTGATGCGACAATCGAAGTATTGAAAGCCGGGGCCTTTGATTTTCTAATAAAACCTTTCGACGAGTTGGATTTTGTTGTCAATGCGGTCGACCGTGCCGTGGCACACTATCGTCTTGTACTCGAAAAAGAGCGCTTGATCACCAATCTGGCCATGAAGAACAAAGAAATGGAGCGGGTGATTTATCATCTTTCTGTGCTTGCTATCGTCGACGGATTGACTGGTCTATTCAATTATCGCCATCTACAGGAATTACTGGCGCGTGAGTTGGCCCGCTCCGAGCGTCACAATAATGAGTGCTCAGTGATATTTCTGGATATCGATCACTTCAAGAAATTTAACGATACACTTGGGCATGAAGCGGGAAATCTGCTGCTCAAGGAAATCGCGCAACTCTTTCGCGAAGAACTGCGGAAGAACGACATTATTGCCCGATATGGTGGCGAAGAGTTTGTATTTATCCTGCCGGAAATCGACAAGGAAACGGCGTTTAGTATTGCTGAGAAAGTACGAAAGCTGGTGGAGGAAAGAGAGTTTCTCGCCGGTGATAGTTTTGGCCCGCAACATGTGACGGTTAGCGCCGGGGTTTCCGCCTATCGTGAGGACGGAACCGAAAACGAGCTTTTGTTAAAGGCCGCTGACAAGGCCTTGTTCGACGCTAAACAAAGCGGTAGAAACCGCGTATCCAAAGCATAAACGTCTTCCGCTAATCCGTTTTGCCGTTTAACTATTCAATCAATGTAAGTAAAAGCTCATTCAGAAAGGTCTTGCCTTGTTCTGTGGGTTGTACGTGACGTCGCGTCTCGTCTACCTGTACAAGTTGTTTATTTAATGCCTCAGATAAGCGCTGGTGGAGAAGTGATTCATCTAATCCTGTGTTGTTAACGAACAAGTCGATAGAAAAACCAGTCTCCAGTCTGAGCGCATTCATAAGAAACTCTACGACGATATCTTTCGAGTCCAGCTCCTGGGTGTGTGCAGCAAACTCGTTCCGATCAATCCTGTCCATGTAACTATTGGGGTGCTTCTCCTTCCACTTGCGCGTGATGCTCCCAGTGTCGGCGCGAGAGATCTTTGCGTGTGCACCGGCGCCTATGCCCAGGTAATCACCAAAGTTCCAGTAATTCAAATTGTGTCGTGATTGTTTTCCTTGTTTCGCGTAGGCAGAAATTTCATAGCGGTGATAACCGTGGGCGGCCAGCAACTCAAGACCTCCACTTTGAATTTCCCAGGTGTCGTCGTCGCCGGGTAATTCCGGTGGATGTTGATGAAACCAGGTGTTGGCTTCTATGGTGAGGTGGTAATAAGAAATATGGGTTGGGTTCAACGCGATGGCGGTTTCGACATCTTTTATGGCTTGTGCAGGAGTCTGCCCTGGTAACGCAAACATCAGATCAATATTGAAATTGTCGAATCCTGCGTCGACTGCTGCCTCAATAGCGCTTCTGGCCTGCGCCGCGTCATGTATGCGCCCTATGCTTTTCAATAAGCTGTCGTCAAAGCTTTGCACACCTATCGATAAGCGATTAATACCGGCCTGAAAATAGCCGCCGAGACGCTGATTGTCTAACGTGCCAGGGTTTGCTTCCATGGTGATTTCAGCGTTCGGGCTTACGGGAATGCGAGACTTGATTGAATCGAGTAATAGCGCAATGCCATCTGGCGTAAAAGTACTCGGTGTGCCACCGCCAATAAAAATACTTTGAACACGTCTACCCCAAACGCCAGGCAGCTCATTCTCCAGATCGTTGATGAGCGCGTTAATATATCGTTCTTGTGGGATGCCATCGCGAATCGCGTGTGAGTTAAAGTCGCAGTAGGGACATTTTTTTACGCACCAGGGAATATGTATGTAAAGCGAAAGTGGGGGTAGTGAGCTAAATAGCGGCATCTAAAAAACTTTTCTTCATGTCAGGTAAGTATGGGAAAAAATTGGTGTTTGTGCGTGGAATTCAAGATAAGCCAAACACAATTATCCAATCTTGTCTTCGCGAAACCTCTTTTGAATGATTTCTATCTGAGGTAAATTTTCAACCAATGCCTCTACGCAGTCGCTGTCGAGCTTTTCCCCTGCAAGCTCTCTCAGTAAGGTAATGGCAGCGTCATTAGACCAAGCTTCTTTATACGGACGCTTACTTGTTAATGCATCGAAAATGTCAGCCGTCGCAACAATTCGCGCTTCCAGGGGAATTTCCTTTAAGGAGATTCCTCTTGGATAACCACTACCGTTCACGGCTTCGTGATGATGCTCTGCAATGTTGCGTAATATATCCACGTGCTCAAACTCTTCCAGGCCAAAGTTATCGATTAGATCGTCAATAAGTTCTTTGCCCCTTTGGGTGTGAGTGCGCATGATCGCCTGTTCTTCTTCATCAAGTGGCCCAGGTTTGAGCAGGATGCTGTCGGGTATGGCAATCTTTCCGATGTCATGCAAGGGCGCAAACATAAACACATGCTCAATATAGCTGTCATCCAGTTGGTATTTCTCCGCCAGAGACGCGGCAATCAGTCGACTGTAGCGGGACATACGGTCAAGATGGCTACCGGTTTCCGGATCACGCAAATGGGTCATACGACCGGAAGCTTTGACTGCTGCGCTCAAGGTTCTAATGGATGTCAGTTCGTTTATCACCATTAAACTAATAAGGTGGCCGAACAAGTCCAGCTCAAACAGCGCCTTTTCATCAAATACATCGGTTTTGTCCGAATTGAAAAACAAGAACCCCATGAATTCGCCGTTGTTAAACATAGGTAAGGTATAGCTGGCGACATAGCCAGAGCGACCTATGCGCTGGGTATGTTCCTTATTGGTGTCTTCAAACGTGAGTAAGTTATTGATCACCCGCGGGCGCCCTCTTTCCAGTATCTCTTTTAATGAACTGGCTTCGTCGAGCAGAGTTTGGTAGTTGGGGAGCGGGTTATCGTCGCCACTGCTATGCAAATAGGTCTTGAGTACGCGGGTATCCGGGTCGTATACCGCAATTGCGATGCGCACAATAAATGGCAATTTCTCACATATTGCGGTATGTGCCGTTTTTAATTTTTCGATCAGCGGTAGTTTGCCGTTCAGCTTTTCAAGAGTGTCGCGGTGATCAAACATATACGTCAGTTTCAGCTTGTGTTGAATTAGATGATCTTCGCAAAAATCGTGCTGATTGGCCAATCAATGTCATGAGTCAGCACAAAAAAGGTTAGCAAATAGTCGACGGCCCATGCTGAAGCGTAACGAAAAGGTGGTTTGCCACCTTACCGTATAGGCTAATGTAGAGTCGTCTTCTGCATCTAGCGGCGTAGAATATCTAAAACGACACCCTATTGTTCTGGAAGTACACCCTGCAAAAGTTTCATCTGTTCCTGTATTTGCTGACTCATTTGTTCCAGCTCTTTCTGCGTAGGCATGTCTCCGCTAGACATCGCATTGTTCATTTCGCGTTGCATAAGCTCTTGTTGGGTAATAACCTGGTAGCCGGACGGAATAGCAAACTCTGATGCAGAAAAGCGTGCGTTTATGTTGATTTCTACAGTGTCAAAAAACGGCTTGCCGGAAGCGTCTAGCGAACGCAAAGGGATGCCATTTCGGGAAAACTGCCGCTCAAGTTCGCTTTCGGCATATTCGCAGACGTTGTCGCCAAAATCCATGTGATTCACGGCTGCCTGTTGTTCCATTACCGTCGAAAACTTCTTTATTTCGGGAATATCGCTGAGCTTGTTAGTGATAAAGTGCTCTGAGCACTTAACGCCGTTGGCGTTTAGAACAAAATGTTTGGTTGAGTAACCAGCAATCTTGGGCCCGTTTCCTAATTCACGTAATTCAATATTGGGCTTGCGTGGGGCTTTTTGCGCAGACGTCATAGATGGCATCATTTGGTCAGCGTCGATTTTAATGGCCATTTTATTTTGACCATCCACCACGTAGGTAACATGACTATTCATGTCAATCAGCATGTATTCGTCGGATTGCGACATATCGACGATCTTCGCCCAGTCTTTGTTCATATTGATGGCCGATTTTCCCCCGGTTTCGTCAACCGTAATAACTTGAACATCGGCTATTACCGACGTTGCCAAGAATGCACTGAGAAAACTGAAAAACATTGGATAAGATTTCATGGTTCTGTCCTTGAATAGGTGTTTGATCCCGATTAAATATACATTTTCAACAGGATCACTTTTGTAGTGCATTCATTGAATCAGTTTCAGTCACTATCTGACAAGTGCTAGTTGTCTAGGCCACGTACTTATTATCAGGAAACAAAAAAAGCCCCGCATAGGCGGGGCTTTTTTGTTTGCGTTTTGGGTATGAACGCAGGGCTTACATCATGCCCATGCCGCCCATTCCACCCATGCCGCCCATATCGCCACCAGGCATTCCAGCTGGCTCGTCTTTAGGCAGTTCTGCAACCATAGCTTCGGTTGTGATCATCAGACCAGCAATAGAGGCCGCGTTTTGCAGGGCAGAGCGGGTTACCTTGGTAGGATCCAGGATACCCATTTCGATCATGTCGCCGTACTCTTCAGAGAAGGCATTGAAACCGTAGGTATCGTTACCTTCCATAACTTTGTTGAGTACGACAGAGGCTTCGCCACCGGCATTCTTGACGATCTGACGCAGAGGCTCGGTCATGGCGCGACGCGCAATGGCGATACCGATGTCTTGATCGTGATTCATACCTTTCAGGCTACCCAGTTTGGCTTCTGCACGAACCAGCGCTACGCCACCACCAGGAACCACGCCTTCTTCTACCGCTGCGCGAGTTGCGTGCAGGGCGTCTTCAACGCGTGCTTTCTTTTCCTTCATTTCAACTTCAGTCGCTGCGCCAACCTTGATTACCGCAACGCCGCCGGCCAACTTGGCTACACGCTCTTGAAGTTTTTCCTTGTCGTAATCAGAAGAGGCTTCTTCGATCTGTGCACGGATCTGCTTGACGCGAGCGCCAATTTCAGTTGGTTGACCTGCGCCATCGATGATGGTGGTGTTTTCCTTGCTGATAACAATCTTTTTGGCTTGACCCAGGTCGTCCAGGCTGGCTTTCTCGAGGCTCAGACCCACTTCTTCTGAGATCACCTGGCCGCCAGTCAGGATCGCGATGTCTTGCAACATGGCCTTGCGACGGTCACCGAAACCAGGGGCTTTAACAGCAGCGATTTTAACGATACCGCGGATGTTGTTAACAACCAGAGTGGCCAGTGCTTCGCCTTCGACGTCTTCAGCAATGATCAACAAAGGCTTACCAGACTTGGCAACACCTTCCAGTACGGGAAGCAATTCGCGAATGTTGGAGATTTTCTTGTCGAACAACAGGATGAACGGGCTGTCCAGTTCGGCAGTCATGTTTTCCTGGTTGTTGACGAAATAGGGAGACAAATATCCGCGGTCGAACTGCATACCTTCAACTACGTCGAGTTCGTTTTCCAGACCGGAACCTTCTTCAACCGTGATAACGCCTTCTTTGCCAACTTTGCCCATGGCTTCGGCAATGATGTTACCGATGTGCTCGTCAGAGTTAGCAGAGATAGTACCTACCTGGGCAATGGCTTTGTCATCTGCACATGGCTTGGACATTTCTTGCAGAGTAATAACGGCAGCTTTAACAGCCTGGTCAATACCGCGCTTAAGATCCATCGGGTTCATGCCAGCGGCAACGGCTTTCAGGCCTTCTGTAACGATGGACTGAGCCAGAACGGTAGCCGTAGTGGTACCGTCACCGGCGATGTCAGAAGTCTGGGAAGAAACTTCCTTGACCATCTGCGCGCCCATATTTTCAAACTTGTCTTCAAGTTCGATTTCCTTGGCTACAGATACACCGTCTTTGGTGATGGTAGGTGCGCCGAAGCTCTTTTCCAGAACTACGTTACGGCCTTTTGGGCCCAGGGTAACTTTAACGGCATTGGCCAGAATGTTTACGCCTCTCAGCATACGCTGACGGGCGTCTTCACTAAAACGTACGTCTTTTGCACTCATGTTGCTTTATTCCTCTTGATCGGTCGGATTATTGAATGACAGCTACGATGTCGTCTTCGCGCATGACAAGAAAGTCTTCGCCATCAATTTTGATTTCGGTGCCGGCATACTTGCCGAACAGGATTTTGTCGCCAACTTTAACGTCGAGTGGGCGCAGGTCGCCACTATCAGTGACCTTGCCATTGCCGGCGGCAACGATTTCACCGCGAGAAGGCTTTTCGGTCGCTGCGTCAGGGATAACAATGCCACCAGGGGAAGTGCGTTCTTCTGGTGTGCGACGAACGACAACGCGATCGTGTAGAGGACGTATGTTCATTGAAGTAACTCTCCTTCAAACTGGTTAAATGAATTAGCAGAATTTGGGGCCGCAATAATGGTAGTGGCCTTTAAAATCCACAAGATGACGTTTAGCACTCATCTCAAGTGAGTGCTAATAATAGGGATGAAATTTTGAGAGTCAAGGCCGGTGTGGAAAAAAATCAGTCTTCCCGGCGATATTCGCCTTCAATCACGTGGGGATCGCCCCCCTTACGGCCTGGATTGCCCCCACCGGGCGGTCGGGGTTGGATAATATTCACGTGTTTGAGCAGCCATAACACCAGTCCACGGCGCAGGCCGGGGATTAGCCCGAGAAAGCCCAGGGTGTCGGTGAAAAAGCCCGGGGTGAGGAGCAAGGCGCCGGTAATCAGCAGTACAACCCCTTCCAGTACCTCTAATGCAGGTATCTCGCCCATAGCGAGGGTTTTCTGCATGCGGGCGAAAGTGGAAAGTCCCTGATATTTCAATAGGTAAGCGCCGAGTACCGCCGTGCCGACGACGAGGCCGATAGTTGGTATGGCACCTATAACGCCGCCGACCTTAATTAAAAGATAGATTTCGACAATGGGGACGATAAGAAAAACAAGAAACAGGATTCTAAACATGATGATTTCTTTGTGGGTTTTAGCGGATCGGATTTCAAGCCATGATAAAGGAAAAAGTTCGAAATGGCGAAGACGCACAGTTACAATGGCGCCCCAAATGCGTAAAGTGACTGTTTTTGAAGGCCTATGGAAGGACGATGAGCACAGAATATCGGATAGTTCTAAACACCTGCCCAAACCGTGATGTGGCTGAAAAGCTGGCGATGGCGTTGGTGGAAAAAAAATTGGCAGCCTGTGTAAACATTGTGCCGGGTGTGACGTCTGTATATTCGTGGCAGGGAAAGATTGAAATCGACTCGGAGGTCCTGTTAGTCATCAAAACCCACGATGACATGTATTTGGCCGTGGAAAGGCTGGTTCGGGAACTGCATCCCTATGAACTTCCGGAAGTAGTGTCAGTCCCTATTGATAAGGCCTTGCCGCAATATCTTTCCTGGATAGATGAGAATATAGAAGCAACATGAAGAAATTACTGTCGTTTATATTATTCACCTTGATAACCACCCCAGCTTGGGCGCAATTTGATGACGAGGAGCCGCCACCGGCGGATCAGGTCTTCAAAGGGCGGGCCTTTTCTGTCGATGCCAACACTATCCGTGCAGAGTGGGCCATACTCGACGGTTACTATCTTTATAAAGACAAGTTCAAATTCAAGTCCCTGACCGATGGTGTGACCCTGGGCACACCAAGCTTTCCCAAGGGAAAGATTAAAGAAGACGAATTTTTCGGTAAAGTCGAGTCTTACCGCAAGACCGTCGCCGTCGATATACCGATCACACGCACAGCAGGTGCATCGTATGAAATGGTGCTGGAAACAGTGTCTCAGGGTTGTGCCGATATTGGTCTGTGCTACCCGCCGCAGACTGTCAAAATGAATCTGAGTCTGCTGGCCAAAGACGAAACCGTGGCACCTGCCAAGAGTGCTGGTACCGTATCGTTATTGAGTAGTCTTTCCTCCAGTCTTGGGCTTGGTTCTTCCGCCCAGGAGGAATTTCTCGAGCCTGATAAGGCTTTCATTTTTAATTTAGATGCTATCGATGGCAATACTGTGCTCGCCCATTGGGATATTGCTGACGGTTACTATCTGTATAAAGACAAATTCCGCTTCGAAATCGTGCAGGGTGAAGGCATAAAACTAGGCAAGCCGAGTCTGCCCAAGGGCAAGGAAAAAGACGACGAATTCTTCGGCGTGATGGAGGTGTATTACCACGAGGCGCAGATCAAGTTACCGCTTTTGCGCACCAATACCGGCAAAACCGAAGTTGAAATCAAAGCTGATTTTCAAGGTTGTGCCGACGCAGGCTTTTGTTACCCGCCGATGACCAAGACCATGTTGTTATCCCTGCCTGAGGGTAGCGAAGGTGTTGCCGAACTTGCGTCTACAGCCACAGACTCAGCAGGATTATCCGAGCAGGATACGATCGCCCGGACCCTACGCGATAGCAGCGTGTTGTGGGTGATTTTGAGCTTTTTTGGCTTCGGTCTGTTGCTTTCATTTACCCCCTGCGTGTTCCCAATGATCCCGATTCTGTCGAGTATTATTGCCGGACAGGGCGACAGTCTGACTACGCGTAAAGCCTTTAGCATGTCGTTGGTCTATGTTCTGGCGATGGCGTTGACCTATACCGTCGCAGGAGTGGTTGCAGGTATGTTCGGCCAGAACCTACAAGCGGCGTTTCAAAATCCCTGGATCCTGGGTACGTTTTCGTTGGTGTTTGTGGCACTGGCCTTTTCTATGTTCGGTTTTTATGATTTGCAGCTACCGAGCAAATGGCAGAGCAAACTGACTGAGATCAGCAACAGCCAGAAGGGTGGAACGCTGGTCGGCGTGGGCATAATGGGATTTTTGTCTGCGCTCATCGTCGGGCCATGTGTTGCCGCGCCACTCGCAGGCGCACTGATTTATATTGGCCAGACAGGCGACGCCGTGCTGGGTGGAATTGCTTTGTTTGCCTTGAGTCTGGGTATGGGCGCGCCACTACTGGCTATCGGTACATCCGCAGGTAAGTTGCTGCCGAGAGCGGGTGCGTGGATGGAAGCAGTCAAGGCGTTTTTCGGGGTGATGCTGATTGCGGTTGCAATCTGGATGTTGGAGCGCATCATTCCACCTGCCGTGACCATGTTCCTGTGGGCTATGTTGTTAATCCTCTCCGCTATCTATATGGGCGCATTAACGCACTTACAGATTAATGCAACGGGGTGGAGCAAGCTGTGGAAGGGAATTGGCGTCGCGATGTTGATTTACGGTGGGTTGATGTTGATTGGCGTGGCTTCCAATAGCACTGATCCTTTACAGCCTCTGCGGGGGGTGAGTCTTGGCGCAGGGTCTGGCGCAGCATCTGCCGCACCGGTTATGGATAAGTTGGCCTTTCGTAAAATCAAGTCGCTCGAAGATTTGGACCGGGAAATACGTGCCGCGAACAGTGCAGGAAAGCCTGTAATGCTGGACTTTTACGCAGACTGGTGCGTGTCGTGTAAAGAAATGGAACGTTATACCTTTTCCCAGGCTGGCGTGCAGGCCGCATTAAATCAAGGCATATTGCTCAAGGCGGATGTTACCGCCAACGATGAAATCGACAAGGCATTGATGAAATCATTTGGCATCATAGGGCCGCCGTCCATCTTGTTCTTCGATGCTTCCGGAAAAGAGCTTCGTAATATGCGCCTGGTGGGTTTTCTGGAGGCGAATCGCTTTCAGGGTCACGTCGAAAAGGCTTTTAATCTCTAATTACAGGTGATCTGAATTGGCCAGAATTATTCAATACGTTTTTATGGGCAGTGCACTGGTCGCGGCATTTTTTGCCGGTGACTATGTGATGAAATTAATAAACGATAATTCGGAAGAGGCGCGCGAAGCTTCGTCTATGGTTGGGCAGCAACGCCCCCTTTTTCGCCTGCCAGATCTCCAGGGTAAGGTTCGCAGTGTCGAAGAATGGAGCGGACAAGTGCTGGTGCTGAATTTTTGGGCGACCTGGTGTCCACCTTGTCAGCGGGAAATGCCCAGTTTTGTTCAGATGCAGGATGAGTTTGCCAGTCAGGGGCTGCAATTTGTTGGAATAGCGCTCGATGATGCAGTAAAAGTTGAGAATTTCCTCGACACCATGGGCGTGGAATACCCCAACCTGGTTGGCGGCGATGAGGCATTGATGGTGTCCAATAGCTATGGAAATAGTTTTGGCGCGCTGCCTTATACTGTCGCTATAGGGCGCGACGGCACTATCCTTGCCACCTTTCGCGGCGAAGTAACCAGAGAAAAACTGGAACCCGTTATCGTAAAGGCTCTATAGGTCTTGATTGTGCGTAATCTTGTCGGTAATTTTCGTTAAAAGATAAAAAACTAGACTTTCTCTACGAAACATAGCAAAATCCCAAACAGTTCATATATTTAATTTGTCACGAAAATGCTGGAACGTGACGCAAAAATCGCATAATTCGTATTAATCATCTTGATGACAAAACTACTGGTATTGCATGGGCCTAACCTGAACCTGCTGGGTACGCGTGAGCCCGAGACCTATGGCTCCTCCACTTTGGAGGATATTGATCGGCGCCTAGAGAAAGTGGCGCAGGAATTAGGTGTTTCCCTGCAATGCAAGCAACGTAATTCGGAGTCGGACCTGGTGGAATTGGTTCATCAGGCGAGCCGCGATGGCGTTGCCTTCATCGTGATTAACCCAGCGGCCTACACCCATACCAGTGTTGCGATAAGAGATGCGCTGGCCGGTGTTGCAATTCCTTTCATTGAAGTGCATTTGTCCAATGTGCACGCGCGCGAAGAATTTCGCCAAGTTTCCTATTTTTCAGATATTGCTGTTGGCGTCATCAGCGGGCTCGGTCCAGCAGGATATGAGTCGGCATTGCGCTGTGCGGTGGAGTTATTAAATAAGAGGTCCTAAAACACACGATGGATATACGCAAAATCAAAAAACTGATTGAGCTGCTCGATGAATCGGGCGTCGCCGAAATCGAGATACATGAGGGCGAGGAATCCGTGCGCATCAGTCGCTATGGATCGGGCGCAATAGCTGCGCCTATTGCCTATGCGCCGCCTCCCGTTGCTGCGCCTGCGGCGCCAATGGTTTCAAGTGGTAGTGAATCAGGCGGCTCCAGTAGTGGCCCTGCAATTCCTTCTGGTCATGCGGTCAAATCGCCAATGGTGGGCACTTTTTACCGCGCCCCTTCTCCGGGAGCTAAGGTGTTTGTGGACGTTGGTTCGTCAGTCAGTGTCGGCGATACGTTGTGTATCGTTGAAGCGATGAAGATACTTAACCAGATCGAGGCAGATAAATCGGGCGTGGTGAAGGCGATTCTGGTTGAGAATGGTCAGCCGGTCGAATACGACCAGCCGTTGTTTGTCATCGAATAAATTCAGACGGAAACACAGTAGTCACATGATAGACAAAATAGTAATTGCTAATCGTGGTGAGATTGCGCTGCGCGTTTTACGCGCATGTCGTGAAATGGGAATTAAGACAGTTGCGGTTCATTCCAGCGCCGATCGCGATCTTAAACATGTGCGTCTTGCTGATGAGTCAGTGTGTATTGGTGGCGCGCCATCTGCGGAAAGCTATCTCAATATTCCTGCAATCATCAGCGCAGCGGAAGTGACCGATGCCGAGGCGATACACCCGGGTTATGGGTTTCTTTCTGAGAACGCAGATTTCGCTGAGAGAGTTGAATCCAGCGGATTTATCTTTATCGGCCCCCGTCCGGACACAATACGCCTGATGGGTGATAAAGTTTCTGCTATCAACGCCATGAAAAAATCCGGTGTGCCTTGCGTGCCAGGTTCGGGTGGACCACTGGGCGACGATGGCGATGAAAATATACGCATCGCGCGTGATATCGGCTATCCCGTCATCGTGAAGGCAGCTGGTGGTGGTGGTGGTCGCGGAATGCGCGTCGTACGTAGCGAAGCGGCTTTGTTGAATGCCATCTCATTGACCAAGTCGGAAGCTGCTGCCGCATTTGGCAACGATATGGTCTACATGGAGAAGTTTTTAGAGAATCCTCGCCATATCGAATTTCAAGTACTTTCCGATACTCATGGAAATGCTATTCATCTCGGTGAGCGTGATTGCTCTATGCAGCGTCGCCACCAAAAAGTGGTTGAAGAGGCGCCGGCGCCGGGTATTAGTGCAGATGTTCGCCGTGAAATGGGTGAGCGTTGCGCCGAAGCGTGCCGCAGGATCGGATATCGTGGCGCGGGCACATTCGAATTTTTATATGAAAATGGTGGTTTTTATTTCATCGAAATGAATACACGTTTGCAGGTCGAGCATCCTGTCACTGAGCAGATCACTGGTGTTGATCTGGTGAAGGAGCAGATCCTGATCGCAGCTGGTGAAAAACTGAGTTACAAGCAGGATGACATCAAGATTCGCGGTCATGCAATGGAGTGTCGTATCAATGCTGAAGATGCGCGTACATTTATGCCGTCTCCTGGCAAGATCACGCAATACCATGCGCCTGGTGGGCTTGGTATTCGCGTTGATACGCATATCTATAATGGCTATACCGTCCCACCGCATTATGATTCCATGATTGGCAAATTAATTGCTTTTAGTGACAACAGGGAATCAGCAATCGCGCGCATGCGCACAGCGTTGAGTGAAATTGTGGTCGAAGGCATAAGAACCAATGTGGCATTACACGAAGATATTTTTCGCGATGCTGGATTCATTGCTGGAGGCACCAACATTCATTATCTGGAGAAGAAGCTCGAAGCACTGAAAGCCCAATAGGCTTTACACGATGGCCTGGATACAACTGGCGATATATACCGTTGCAGAAGAAGCGGAAAAACTGGAGTCCATTCTTCATGGCATGGGTGCAGTTGCTGTCACCTTGAGCGATGCCGCTGACGAAGAAATATTCGAGCCGCCGCCAGGTGAAATGCCATTGTGGCAATCGACCAAGCTAACAGGCTTGTTTGAAGATGCTGAAACAGCTGACGCGATCCTTGGTCGTTTGCGGAAGGTATTGCAGCCCAGGCCGCTGCCACAGTACGAGTTTTCACGCCTTGAAGACAAGGACTGGGAGCGCGTATGGCTTGATGAATTCAAGCCTATGCAGTTTGGAAAACGCGTATGGGTAGTGCCCACTGTTTATGATCCGGTTGATCCTGTTGCAGTCAATATTCGTCTGGATCCAGGGCTTGCTTTTGGCACAGGAACACATCCAACCACTGCGCTTTGCCTGGCGTGGTTAGACGGCCAAAATTGGCAAGGACAAGAAGTCATCGACTTTGGCTGCGGCAGCGGCATTCTGGGGATCGCAGCGGCGATGTTGGGCGCGGCCAGAGTGTGGGCGGTGGATATCGATCCACAGGCCGTACAGGCAACCAACAGTAATGCTGTCTTGAATAATGTTGTAGATTTTTTAACCGTCGGCTTACCAAGCGCGATGGTTTTGCCGCAAGTTGAGGTTTTGGTTGCCAATATATTGGCGAATCCCCTGTGTTTTTTGGCAGAGCAATTCGCAAAATTAACGGTTCCGGGCGGACGCATCGCGCTTTCTGGAATTTTATCAGAGCAGGCAGCTATGGTGAGTGAAGCCTATGCGCCGTGGTTTGACCTTGAGCCCATCCGTAAGCAAGAAGATTGGGTTTTGATTTCAGGTATACGTCGATCATGAGAGTCGAGCATTGAATGTTTACTGAGTGCCCTAATTGCCACACTGCATTCCGCGTTTCTACCGCACAATTAAAAATTGCTGGTGGTAGGGCGCGTTGTGGCCGCTGTGACTCGGTGTTCAATGCGGTTGAATATCTGATGGACGACATCCCCGGCAGATCGGCCGCCGCTGGGCAGACTGATTACTTGTCAAATTTAGAGGATGCGGCGCCGGTGGAGGAAGCTTTATCCGACGTTGATATTCCGGGTATGGACAATGTTGACTTCGGTGACGATGGCTCAGGAATGGAAGATTTGGCGTCGGCACCTGTGGACATGGTTGATGAAGATTTGTTCTCCACTCCGGCTGTGGCCGACGTTGAGGGTGAATTGCTTGCTGACGGACTGGACGGTGATGAGCTTGCAGAAGGGTTTGAGGGCATAGACCTGGATGGCGATCTTTCCAGCCCCGAGCTTGACGGCGGTCAATTGGATGCCGTTCTTAACGAAGACGACGAGCTGGCTTTAGATGTCGCCTCTGGGATCGGGATGGATGATCTCGGTGTTGATCTGGATGCTCCAGAGGATCCGGACGCATTCAACGGAAATCTTGACTTGGCTGATGACGATGATACGAACAGGCCTTCGAAGGGGCGGAGAGATGATTTGCTGGAAGAGGACTCTGTTGATTTCAATCTCGATACAGAATTAACTGAAGTTGCGTCCGAGGCATCAGAATTTATCGATCGTCGCGGTTCTGCCACCGATTTTGTGATGCGGGAACTGGGAGAGAAGTCGAGTGCCAGTGGCGCGTTTATGACGTTTACATGGTCATTGATTATTGTGGTTTTGCTTTTAGTGTTGGTCGGCCAGTTTGTTTACTACAAACGAGAAGACTTGGTTAGATATCCTTTAGCGCGCCAGGCCATGGAGCAGATATGTCATTACATTAGTGAATACATGGCTTGTGATGTTCCTGAGCCACGCGATCTTGCCGCCATTGAATTATTGGAGCGCGATGTTCGATCACATCCCACGAGTAAGGGTGCACTACTGATTAGCGCGACAATTCGTAGCTCTGCCGAGTTTGTACAACCGTATCCTAAATTGGTTCTTTCATTTTCTGACATCAATCAGAAGACGATTGCGCGACGGGTCTTTCAACCGAAAGAATATTTGCGTGATGATGTTGATTTGGAAAAAGGCATGGAGCCTGATTTTCCTATTAGAGTGGTGCTCGAAATTGTTGATCCAGGTTCAGAAGCGGTTAACTTCGAATTCGAATTTGAATAGAATTTTTTACGATTCTGCTGTTGACAATCCCCGAAAAGATTTCCTGTTTGTTAATTGGCAAAAGCCTAATATAGGAAGTTTTAATCTGTTCACTATATTTTTATTATAGCTAATACTTAAGCTATTGATTCTTTGTTTATGTTGTCATGCACTCTAATAAACTCGAAAAATTTTTTCAAAGTCAATACTTTTATAAATTTCAGCTTATCGTTATGATGTCTCCCCTTTTTTGTTTGGGCGAGTAAAACGGGTATGAGAATTGGCCCCTACTCGATTACCAGCCGGGCGTTTCTTGCGCCTATGGCTGGGGTAACTGATCAACCTTTTCGTCTGCTGTGCAGACGCTGGGGTGCCGGTCTAGCGACAACCGAAATGATTACTTCGGAATCTCGCTTGTGGCGTTCAGTTAAATCGCGTCAAAGATTGGACTATCAGTTAGACGAGGAGCCACGTTCTGTCCAGATAGTTGGTGCAGATCCGCTTTTGCTCGCCGAGTCGGCCAGGCGTTGTGTCGACTTGGGTGCCCAGATTATTGATATCAATATGGGGTGTCCGGCAAAAAAGGTGTGTAATGTCGCAGCGGGGTCTGCGTTATTACAAAATGAAAACCTTGTTTCAAACATACTCGAAAAAGTCGTTGGTGCGGTTGGCGTTCCAGTGACCTTGAAAATTCGAACAGGTTGGAATAGGGATAATAAAAATGCTTTGAAAATAGCGAAAATTGCAGAGATCGCAGGGATTCAAGCCTTGGCGATTCATGGCAGAACCAGAGCCTGTGGCTTTTCTGGGGATGCGGAGTTTGAAACGATCGCGTATGTGAAACGCAATGTTTCGATTCCCATCATTGCAAACGGTGATATTACCGATGCAAAAAGAGCCAAACAGGTGTTGGACCTAACCGGTGCAGACGCAATCATGATCGGGCGTGGTGCACAAGGTCGGCCGTGGATATTCAACGAAGTGAATCACTTTCTCGATACAGGCGAAGTCTTGTCGCGACCGACAATAAAAATAATAAGCGCGCAAATCGAAGAGCATCTGCGACGACTGTATGATTTCTATGGGGAGTTCATGGGGCTCAGAATCGCACGTAAGCACATAGGCTGGTATATCAAAGGCTTAATGGGCAGCGATGCGTTTTGGAAAGAGATCACCAAAGTGGAGGATTCCCACCAGCAATTATCACTGGTGATGGAATATTTACATGAACTAGATGTAGAAGGGGATAAAGCGGCATGAATAGTGTTGCAGTACAACAAAGTGTGGAGGCGGCGATAGTGCAGCTTAAGAAAACATCCACAACAGAACAAAACATTAAGGACTGTGTTCGCGCGGCTGTGGAAAAATATTTGCGCGATATGGACGGGCATCAGGGGTGTGAATTATACGACTTGTTGATGAAAGAAGTTGAGCATCCTCTGCTGGAAGGTGTGCTGAAATTTACCAGGGGAAATCAAACTCAAGCCTCAGAGATTTTGGGATTAAATAGAGGCACTTTACGAAAAAAATTACGTCTACACGGCCTGGTTTAATACCAGGCCCTTTTCTTTTTAGCATTCGATTCAGGGGCAGATTCTATGGCGAAGATTAATCGCGCGCTTATCAGTGTGTCGGATAAGCGGGGCGTGGTGGACTTTGCACGTTCGTTAAAGAAATTAGGGGTCGATATATTGTCGACTGGCGGCACGGCTGTGTTGCTTGCTGACGAGCAAATTGATGTTACTGAAGTCTCTGATTACACCGGTTTTCCTGAAATGATGGATGGTCGTGTCAAGACTTTGCATCCTAAAGTCCATGGCGGTATTCTCGGTCGTCGTGGAACCGACGATCAAGTGATGCGGCAACATGGAATAGCAGCGATTGATTTAGTTATCGTAAATCTGTATCCGTTTGAACAAACGATAGCGCGCGCAGATTGTGAATTGCCGATGGCGATTGAAAACATCGACATCGGTGGGCCAACAATGGTTCGCGCTGCGGCAAAGAATCATAAAGATGTTGCTATCGTTGTCGACCCTGCCGACTATGATCGTATTCTCGCAGAGATGATATCGAGTGATGGTGTACTAAGCTTTGACACCCGCTTTGATCTTGCAGTAAAGGCTTTTGAACATACTGCTCGATACGATGGTGCGATAGCCAATTACCTCGGTACTATGAATGCGCGAGGAGACAAGGTTTCCGACTTTCCTCGGACGTTTAATCGCCAATACAAAAGAAAGCAATCCATGCGATATGGCGAGAATCCGCACCAAGCAGCGGCTTTCTATGTTGAACATGGAATTTCTCAGCCTAGCATTGCAACCGCAGACCAATTACAAGGTAAAGAGCTTTCCTATAATAATATCGCAGACGCAGATGCGGCTTTGGAATGTGTTAAACAATTTGATGAAACAGCCTGCGTGATAGTGAAGCACGCTAATCCATGTGGCGTTGCGATCGGTGATAGTTTGATCGAAGCCTACGATCGTGCATACCAGACGGATAGCGAGTCCGCCTTTGGCGGTATTATTGCCTTCAACCGAGAGCTTGATTTGGAAACGGCTACAGCAATAGTGGAGCGCCAGTTCGTTGAAGTGATTATAGCGCCATCTATTTCGCTCGAAGCCAGTGAGGCAGTGAGTAGCAAGAAGAATGTGCGCCTGTTGTCCTGCGGTTCCTGGGATAAAGCGAGTAACTTTCTCGATTTCAAAAAAGTTAATGGCGGTTTATTGGTGCAGGATGCCGATTTGGCGTTGTATGAAAAATTGGAATGCGTAACCGATTGCAAACCAACTGACGAACAAATGGCCGATTTGGTTTTTGCCTGGCGTGTGGCCAAGTTTGTTAAATCCAATGCAATTGTCTATGCTAAAAATAATATGACCATCGGCGTTGGCGCGGGGCAAATGAGTCGTGTCAATTCCGCCAGGATTGCGGCAATAAAAGCGGAGCATGCGGGTCTGAAGGTAAAGGGCTCGGTTATGGCTTCCGACGCATTTTTTCCTTTCCGTGACGGCATTGATGCCGCGGCTCAAGCAGGAATCGCCGCAGTTATTCAGCCAGGCGGTTCGATGCGTGATGAAGAAGTTATCGCAGCGGCAAACGAGCATGGCATTGCCATGGTGTTTACCAATATGCGACATTTTCGGCACTAGGGGTGAGTATTCAACGGTGTCAAAATACTGGACGGGTTTTCTAAACCCGTTTTTTTTGTCTGAAGGAAATGATATGGGTAAGTTTTCTTTGCATCCGAGACTAACGCAGGACACGATACACCTGCGTGACGTTGAATTCGCGCAGCTTCTACTTATGAATAATTCTCTTTACCACTGGTTTATTATCGTTCCAACGACGGAAATCACAGAATGGTATCAATTGTCAGAACAGCAACAGTTTTCACTAAATAAACTGATTAATCTTTTATCGCTAGCGATCAAGGAGAGGCTGAATGCGGATAAGTTGAATATTGCTCTGATTGGGAATGTTGTGGAACAAATGCACATACATGTCATTGGAAGGAATCGCAGTGACGTAGCCTGGCCAAATGTTGTATGGGGTAGAGAGGAACGGCAGAGCTATGAACCGCCCCAAATCGAAAAAATCCGACACATGGTCAACAAATTATTTTGAGAATCTATCAACTATTTCAAAAGGGAATACCCGAATACCTTGCCCGGCATTATTGGTGGGCCTACTTGTGGCGTCCGGCTATATGGTTCTTTGATCACCAGTTTATAATCAATTTGATCTTGTTTGGGCAGTATAAGCGACTTCTTAATGCTGCATTGGACATGGTGCCAGCAACTGACGGCGAGACGTTACAATTGACCTGTGCATATGGGCATTTGACACCTAAGTTGCTCGAAAAGCTTGATAAAAACAAACTTTATATTATCGATGTTGCGCAGCAACAGTTACTTCAAGCCAGAAAGAAGGTCAACGTATTACGATTGATTGCAAGTAGAATGAACGCCGAGAAGCTTGCTTTTAAAAATCAGTCTTTCGATACGGTGATTGTGTTTTTTCTTTTGCATGAATTACCTGAAGACGTGAGAGAAAAGGTTTTATCAGAATTGCTCAGGGTAGTAAAAAACAACGGGATATTGGTTTTTGTAGACTATTCCCATGCCCCGGTGCAGCATATTTTGTATCGTTTGTGGATTTTTCGAACAATTATTACAAAGTTGGAACCGTTTCTGGCTTCACTTTGGAAAGTGAATATTGATGAAAGATTGGCGCTTATCGGACGAGTTCAGAAAAAAGAATTAACTTTGGAAAAGTCTGTTACTGTATTCAATGGATTTTATTTTGTAAAGCGTTTTAGTGTTAAGCAATTGAGTTAACTGTTGTCATTAATGTGTCTTGTGTTTTATAAAGTGAATAAATTGAAGTTGCATGAGGGAAGTGTAAATGAGAGTTAAATTCTTGCTAAGTGTATTGGTTATTCCTGCGCTTGTTGCTTGTGGCGAGGACATTACACAAGGCGATCATAAAGACACAAAGTCGGGAAGCGTGGCAGACGCGTGTGTTGAATTGAAAACGACAAAAGGCGATATTCAGCTGCGCTTGAATAGAGCGGAGGCTCCCCAAAGTGTCAGTAATTTTCTCTCTTATGCGGGTTCAGGTTTTTATGAAGGTCTAATATTTCATCGCGTCATTTCGGGTTTCATGATACAAGGTGGCGGTTTCGATCAACTGTTTAATCAAAAACAAACCAATGCCCCAATCGAAAACGAAGCAAATAACGGATTACAAAATCTTCGTGGGACAATTTCAATGGCTAGGACGAGTGATCCTCACTCTGCCACATCACAATTTTTTATCAATCTTGTAGATAATTCTTTTCTAAATTATTCAGCCGAAACGACTCGAGGATGGGGGTACGCGGTTTTTGGAAAAGTAATACAGGGAATGAGTGTAGTTGATTCTATTGGTGCCTCAGCAACTGGTGCGAATGGTCCTTTTGCTCAGGATGTCCCACTCGAAGAAATTGTGATAAACAGCGTCAATGAGATCGCTTGTCCATAAATACGAAAATGAAAAGTATGACATTCATTTCCTTGTTGCGTGGTGTCAATGTAAGCGGCCAAAAACTCATAAAAATGGCAGATTTAAAGGCAATGTATGAAGCTATTGGATTGAATAACGTCACTAGTTATGTCCAGAGTGGTAACGTAATATTTCAGGCGACTGAAAAAGATGCTAGGAAACTAGAGCAAGTTTTGGAAAGTAACATTGCTGAGACCTTTGGATTTCACGTCCCGGTTCGTGTATTGACATTGAGTGAAATGAAGAATGTACTCGACAAGTGTCCATTCGGGCCGAAAATTGTTGCGAAAGATCCTACTAAAGTGCTTGTCAGTTTTCTCTCAGCTCGACCTGATGACGGAGCGATAGCACAGATCGAAGCTGTTGCTTCAAAATCGGAACAAATCAGATTCGATAGCCAATTGGCCTATTTGTATTGTCCCGACGGCTATGGCAAAAGTAAATTGAACAATAATTTTTTGGAAAAAAAGCTCAAACTGATTTCGACGACTCGAAATTGGAAATCGGTACAGAAACTGTACGAGTTGGCAGTTTCCAAATAGTGCGGAGGCTGTCTTAATTGCTATCCAACAAACCCTGTATGATGGCTTGTGTTCGTGACTGATCTGATTCACTGTCAGTGGTGAGCCATGTGTGGTCGGCCTGCATAACCCATGCGCCTCGGTACTGATGTGGGGGCGTGTTGTTCCAGTCCTGGGGGGATAGTAAGGACCAATAAAGCTGGTCTTCGTCTTTTGCATAAAGATGATAGGTTTTGCCCGCTACCTTCTTGAAATTACACTCAGCGTGATTGAGCTGTTGATCTTGTTGTGCCTTAGACAGAATGTCATGGGCAGCGTCCTGTAGTCGTTTAATCTGGTCTGCAATTACCCGTAATTTGTGATTTAGCTGCAAGCCAACCAGCTCATCGGCTTGGGCGATTTCTTTCGCAAGATCGACTAGTTCAACGGCAGGTGCCATGCGGCTAACCGGGTAGGGGGCTGTATTGTCACTGCCCCGGTGTATGTATGGTGCCGTTGGACTACGTTGCGGAGGTTTTTTCATCTCAGACGTGTTGTTCGCTTTCCTTTGCTCTTTTTGCCTTTTCGGCCTCGAACTTCTGGGCTGCCTTTTCATCCACTACCAGCAGTGTTTCTCCACGGCAGCCAATGACTCTAACTTTCGTACCCTTATCCAGGTCTCTACCATCGACAGGCCATATTTTTCCCTCAATATTGAGAGTGCCACTGCCTTCAAACATCGGGACTTCTAAGGTATAGGTCTTGCCTATGTGTTCCTTTCCCGGTCCTTCGTTGAGTGGGCCCTGTTTCGGAAACAGTTCGAGATTTCCCTTGTTGAGCAGGCTGGATATTAGGATGAGCGTCATCGCTAACATGACAAATCCGCCCATTTGATGCTTGACTGGAAAAAAGGGGTCTATCGTCAGGATAAAGCCGATGATGATGGCTGCCAGTCCGAGCATGGTAAGAATGACAGATCTCGAAAGCGCATTAAGAACGATGAGTAGGGTGCCTATGACCCACCAGTGCCAGTCCTGAACGATATTTATCATAAATTTAAACCGTATAATTTAAAAGGATGTTTGTTTTGTGGATCCCTATTTAATCGGATAGGTCAACCAAGATCAAGGGCAAGACTAAAATGCTTACCAGAGCGCATTTTACGCTATCTGACATTGAAATTAACCGCGGATTTCAGTAGGATATTGCGACTTTAGATAGCTTCTAAACATCGTGCTCGGGGGCCGCGCTCCCCTCCATCGCTCGGTTCCTGGGTTATATCATTCACAGCAAAAGGAGAATTACCGTGGCTGTACTAGTTGGTCGCAAAGCACCTGATTTTTCGGCACCTGCCGTGCTGGGCAATGGCGAAATCGTTGATAATTTCAATTTTGCCAATGCGTCGAAAGACAAATATTCCGTTATTTTCTTTTATCCGCTGGACTTCACGTTTGTGTGTCCATCAGAACTGATTGCATTCGATCATCGCCTTGAGGAATTCAAGAGACGAAATGTTGAAGTAATTGGCGTATCCATCGATTCGCATTTCACACACAATGCATGGCGCAATACACCTATCAACCAGGGTGGAATCGGACCTGTTGGCTATACGCTGGTAGCCGATATGACGCACAATATCTGTAAAGCCTATGATGTTGAAACGCCAGATGGTGCGGTGTCCTTCCGCGGTTCATTCCTTATCGACCGTGCTGGCGTTGTCCGTCATCAGGTCGTGAACGATCTGCCACTTGGACGCAATATCGATGAGATGTTGCGCATGATTGATGCGCTGCAATTCCATGAAGAACACGGCGAAGTATGTCCTGCTGGTTGGAAGCAAGGAGATGCAGGTATGAAGGATACGCCTGATGGGGTTGCCTCTTATCTGGCGGAAAATGCTGCTTCTTTGTAAAACATGCGTTTAAAGTAAAAAAGCCGCCTGCAGGCGGCTTTTTTTATTCATATTTAGCCTTCGATAAAATCGAATAGGGTTACTGTGTAATCCACCAGTGGCGTTGAGCCCAACTTGACTGGAATATCGGTGTGTCCGCCACCGCTTACTCGAACAGCGTGCTTGTTTACACCGTCTACACCAGGATGGTTTTTGTAAACAATCTCGCCGTGAGTATGAATGCTAAGAAAGTCATCCGCCGTACCGTGTATCCACAGTAGAGGCACGTTGGTAAGTTTTTTTATTTCCTCGGCGTTGTCGATTTTTAAATTCGTCACCATACTATCTGGTATGGCCAGCAGGGTGCTGTCCTGAACCATCACTTCCGCAGATGCGAAAGGCGCCTCAAGAATGATTTTTGATGCCACGAGATTACCTCGTGGATTAGCGGTTAGTTCGACTGCGGGAGCCGTTCCCATGCTAAAGCCATAAATAATGAAATCGCTCGACGCTAATCCTTCGCTTTCCAGCCAGTTGATGGCAGCCGCCGTATCCACGTAAAGACCTTCTTCACTAGGTTCGCCACCAGTCATGCCGAAACCTCGATAATCAAAGGCGAGCACACCATAGCGATTTTTGTCGCCCACATTGGCGAGTAGTTTTATCCTCGGCCAATAAAAATCCATGTGATCACGGTTGCCATGGCAGTACAGAATTACCTTGTAGCCTGGTGTCCCAATCTGCGTGCGGTCTCCGAGGAAATAAGAATAGACTTTCTGCTCTGATGTGCCGTCGTTAGATATGATCTCGTCTTGTAATGGAATGATAAGATTACTTGGTATGTTGTAACTACTATCAACTGTAATATCAGTTTTACCTTGGTAATTGTCCAGAGAGTACTGTGTTAACGTGGAGTTATTGTACAAATTTGCATCTAGTCGGGCACACGCTGTCAGCGCAATAACAGAAGCAAAAAAAATCGATTTCATCTGCATTAGAATCGATACCCCATACTTAAATAAATGCCAAGGGTGCCATAGTCCAATGGACCAAGATATTCGACGGCTATATTCTTGTTACTACTAAATGGAGCGAGATATTTGGCTTCAGCTGTAAGCCGCAGTCTACCCGGCAACCAGCTATAGCCCGCATGTAGAGCGGGTACCCAATGAGTTGGCTGATCTTCACCATGAGCTCTGGCTTGGCGTAACTCAAACCAGTTGGCCATACCCACGTAGAAATAATCGGGGCCTTCGAAAGCCAGCCAATACAAATTCATATCAATTGAAGGGTATGCGGCATAGGCGAATTCCCATCGATCAACCATTAGGTTAAGTGCGGGGGCAAAACTTACTCCCGGCAACATCCCGTCGGGCGGTAAAATCTCCTTTAAGACGCCAAGATCGATTTGCGCCACGCCGTATGCCGCAGCCGTGGTGTGCCAACCACCATACAGTGTAAGGTCGGGTTTGAGGCCATAGCTTGCAGAAAGAGAGCTCAAGGGCATGGGGATGAAATTATCCCCAAAGCGAAAGATCGGCCCACCCACATCTAGGCCCGCCTCCAATTGACCGGTGTGCAGCGGCTTCACTACGCGACTGTTCGTGCACGCAATAGAGCTGAGTAATAACACCAATACGACAATAGTTCTCATAGGATTGTTATCAAACCTAGTTTTCGGCCATCCACTTTTCCAGAATCTCAATCAACTTCTTTGCCTGATCCTTGCTAGAGATATTGAATTTCGATTTCTGTTGGTAGGCACCGTTGCGTTTCTGATAGCGACGTATACTGTATTTATCCGGCCCGTATTCTTGTTTGGTACGGTCCCAATCCTGGTAGCGGAAAACCACGGTTGACCAAGCGCCTTTAGTCAAAACTTCCTTATCCAGCTCCTTAACGGTCACCTGGCCATCTTCAGTGTATTCAATAGTTAATTCATCTACGGTAGAAGCCATTTTTTTTCCTTTAGCGTGTGAGGCCAAAGCTTAACCATAATGAATGCTTTGGGGCAAGTTTTGTGGGCATATTTGATCTAATGCAAATTAGATAGGGTGATGATGATTTCAATGATTATGAGTATGGTTATATACCATTCCACCCGATGGGTGCTGCGATGACGCATGAGTTCGAGCAAAGTTTCGGCGGTGCGCGTGATCAGGTTCAGTTTCTGTTCGAGGGCGGTATGCCGTTCCTGCAATTCGTATTCGTCTTCCAGGCGCAAATAATTGCGTTCGAGATCGGGTCTGTCCCATAGCAGCTCGGGTTTTTCATTAACTTCTACACGACCAAGCATTTTGTGCTCGACAGCGAGGCTGGCGCCAACTTGTTTTAGTAGGGCTTTGCTGTTAACACCGCTACGCCCTTTTTGTTGCAGATTGGTGGCGAGAGGCTCCACGCGATTGATGACGTCGGCCACGAGTCGCTCGTAGTATGCCAGGGCAACACTCTTCGCAAGTATCTCAGCCAAGATCTGCATTTGCTCCAGATCGAAACTTTTCAGGTTGAGAGCGTCCTGATACATGCCCTCTGCACGATTTGGGTCTATGGTAACGAGCTGTTGTTCGGCTTCCGGTTCGTCAAGGTTAGCACGAGAAAAAGCGCCAATTTTTTCCAACAGGTCTTTTTCCTCGTCAATATCGAGATTAAAAAAGACAACGGAACCGTAGCGGAAAAGGATAACATAACCATGATTGTTAACCTGTATAGTTAAGGGATAGTCCGCGACAACCTCTCCCAGTTCACTGCTGCGTATGCGTAGCCGATCTGCGATATGGTGGGCTCTGACAATGAGTGTTTCGTCGTTGTTAAACTGAAGCATAACGGATTCCTTTTCCCAATTTGATTGCATAAATGCTGCCGTTTAGACAGTTGCATATAGATAGGTTCTTGAGATAAGGGATAATCTACAACAGCAGGGGATTGTGGAAGGCAACGGTTTGGTTGCGTCCGGTACTCTTTGCCTGAATAAGTGCCTGCTCGGCCTTGCGCAAAAGTTCGTCTTTTTCCAGGCCATCCTCAGGAAAGGATGCAATGCCGATACTAAGGCTTACTTTTACTTTTTTTCTATCAACTTCCACGCTGGTATCCAACATGGTTTTTCGCAATCTTTCAGCTGCATTTTCACTATCAGTTTTGTCTGTATTCGGGAGCATAATCAGAAATTTTTCTCCCCCTATGCGGAACATAAAATCACATTCTCTGAGTTGCTCAGTGGCAATGTTTGCAAATTTTACAAGTGTATCGTCACCAGCAGAACGTCCGTACTTTTCATTTACACTTTTAAAATTATCGATGTCGAGAATCAAAATACTGAAGTAGTGTTCGTATCGACGCCCAGCCTGGGTATGATGGGTTATGATTTCGTCACAGGCTCGCTGATTAAGTAGCCCGGTTAGATCATCTACGCGCGCAATTTGGCCAAGCTGAACGGACATTTTGTCCATAGAGTTTGCCATAACGTCAATATTGGTTGCCAGCTGACCGATTTCATCTTTGGTATTGAAATTAAGCCGATCCTTTAGATTGCCACCAGCAAGTTTCTCAGCCATTTGCTTGATTCGAATTACCGGTTTTATGATTACATTATGGTTAACCCAAGTCGCGTATCCAACCAGTATGATTGTAAGTAAAGCCAAGGCACTTGCGTACATAAAGTAGTCTTGCATGCGTAGACTGTTTGAGTTTTGGATATGATAAACACGTTGCATATCCTGGCTATGCCATCGTTCGAGTTCTTTGTGCATCGGAGCAATGTGTAAATTCACAATTTTGTCGATGAGGTTCATCCCGATGTCGTGTTCTTTTGGTAGTTGTAGTTGCAGGATTTGCGTCGCGACGGCATTGATTGCTTCAAGGTGTTTCGCGATGTTTGATATTTTTTTTCGTTCTTCTTCGACCATATGCTCTTGTTTGAGCAGTGAGTCCAGAGTGATGTTAAGTTGATTAAGCTGTTCCTGTGCTTGCTGTCTTTGAAACTTGTGGTGTTCCTGATGCTGGCCCATGACGAATACAGAAAGTGGGAAAAGAAGTTCAGTGGAATGGCGGTCTAGCTGGTTGATCTTGCCGCCTTCCTCGAACCAGTCGATTAATTGTTCAGAGTGTGCCTGTGAATGCGATAGTGCTAATCCCCCTACAAAAAGCAGTAATAGTATGACTATCGCAAGGATTGCGACCGGTAGACCGGTTTTGAGTCGTATACTGAGGCTCACGTTCGACAGAATCTCTAAGCAGATGGAGGACGTGAACCTATATCGGTATCTGGTGCCGAGAATTGATCGAAAAAATGAAAACTAGAGGAATGAAATGGCGGAGCGGACGGGACTCGAACCCGCGACCCCCGGCGTGACAGGCCGGTATTCTAACCAACTGAACTACCGCTCCGCGGAGAGCGCGTAGTTTAGGGGAATCAATCACAAAAAGCCATCGAAAATATGTCGCAATTGCCTATCTCTTTTGAGGCGGAAATATCTTGCCGTTTACGCTGCGTAATATCGAGCTTGGTGATAGTGATTATTATTTAAAAATACATTTTAGGTTATTTATTCAGCCACTTACTGACTATTCTGGAAGTTTATCTTGCGATTGGCACGCGCTTCGCTCCTGTCTTTACAGTTTCTTTGCCAGGTAGAAATTATGATTTCCGTAATATCTGAGGTAACCGCTTTCGACACATTCTTGGAAGACGAGGGAGGGGCGGCGCTCACCCGCGAATCTCATCTCAATTCCGGTCAGGTACTGCGTCTGAGTAGCCGCCTTCAATCGACTCTCGATGTATATACGCTTATTGAATCCTTCGACCGCGAGCTGAAGAGCCTGGTCCAATTTTCGAGCGTGACTTACTCCAACGAGGCTTTGTCATTAATCAGAACCTTAGGTAATCCGGCGCAACATAGTCTGCGGTACAGGCTTGTTTTGCCAGACCATGAAATCCTTGGTCTTATTGAAGTGACAAGTGTCGCGCGATTCAGCCCGGAAGACATCGAACTAATCGAGTTCATGATTAGTAATCTCGTATATCCGTTACGCAATGCGTTGCTTTATTACAGGGCTCAACAGGCGGCATATAAGGATTCACTCACCGGATTTAATAATCGCGCGATGTTTGAGCTATCCCTGGAGCGGGAGATCAGCCTGGCCAGGCGTCATAGTAGCCCATTGAGCTTGTTATGCATTGATATTGACCATTTTAAGAAATTCAATGACTTGCACGGACATTTGGTCGGAGATAAGGTGCTCAAAGCAGTGGCTGAAGGTATTGGTGTCTGCATACGTGGGAGTGATGTGGTCTTCCGATATGGTGGCGAAGAGTTTGTTGTTTTGCTCAGCAATACCAATATTGTAGGCGCGTGTAATCTGGCTGAGCGCATACGCAGAAGGATTTCCAGTAGTTTCTGCATTCATAATGATCAACAGTTAGCAGTTACTGTCAGTATCGGCGCTGTAGCGCTTGCTGAAGAAGCGGGCTGGCGGGAATTTTTTGAGAAAGCCGACAAGGCGCTCTACACTGCTAAACGTTGTGGGCGAAATTGTGTGCGCACTGTGTAAACTCAGTCAGCAAATTCTAGTCGCTCGGCGAATTTTTCCAAGGCTTTTTGAGCGCAGAGTTCGTCGTTATCTCCGCCGGGGGCGCCACTTACGCCAATCGCTCCAAGCAGATTGCCACCGGCCGTGACGGGTATAGCACCGCGCAACATGAGTAAGCCATCTACATGGTTGAGTTCTTGACGTATATCCTGGCGGTTTTTTACTAGTTCACCGGATTTAATGCCGGCCATGATAGTGGCGTTAGCCTTTTCTTCTGCTATTTGTATGGTAAAACGCGGTGCAAGAGAGCTCCTGATAACCACCTGGGTGATAGCATTTCTATCCACGACGACGGCGCTAACCTGATAGCCCAATCCTTCACAAATATTGACCGCTGAAGATGCTAGCTCTACGGCTAAGGTGTGCGTGAGCGTGCGCGTTGATACTACATCAACGGCTGCGGTTTCGGTGCTGAAAGCGATGATGAGGATATATGCCAGTATTTTGAATCGTTGCATGGTTTGGAACTCGATTAAGAGAATTCCTACTATCACAGCAAATTCGAATTCTCTTGTAAATCAGTGTTTGCGGTCTTGGGCGGGCTTAGCGCGCATCTGCATGACGATCAGGGTGATGGCCACCAGACTACTGAAGACAGAGATTGGGGCTAGAACGGATAAAAAGCTTTGGCCAAGAACACTTATTATGCTCAGCGTTAACAAGCTTCCTACCCAGATGTTGTAGCGTTCTTTACACATAGGGTACACGCTAACAACCAAGAATTAACACTAGATTAATTGGTTATATCACTGATTTATATAATGATATTTCGATTCGTTACCTATTTCTCGTATGCCATTGTTTTATATCGGTATTCCTGTGTGTTAAGAGTCGTAACCGAGATTGGGTGCTAGCCATTTCTCTGCCTCTTCCACCGACATATTCTTGCGCGTTGCGTAGTCCTCAATCTGGTCACGATAGATTTTTCCAACATTGAAGTAGCGTGAATCAGGGTGAGAGAAATATATGCCACTGACAGAGGCGGTAGGCATCATGGCGTAGTGCTCTGTGAGTTCGATGCCAGTGTGTTTTTCGACCTCTAATACTTCCCACAATGTTCCTTTTTCGGTGTGTTCTGGACAGGCAGGATAGCCTGGGGCGGGTCGGATTCCGGCATACTTCTCAGCGATTAGATCCTGATTGTCGAGGTCTTCTTCGGTATATCCCCAGAACTCTGTGCGTACGCGCTGATGCAGGCGTTCGGCAAAGGCTTCCGCCAGTCTGTCAGCCAGCGCCTTCAACATAATCGCGTTGTAGTCGTCATGGTGATCTTCGAAGCGTTTGACATGCTCGTCAATGCCGATACCTGCGGTACAGGCGAATAACCCAATATGGTCAGCAATACCGGTTGTTTTGGGCGCAATAAAGTCTGCCAATGATTGATTGGGTTTTCCGTCTGGACGCTCCTGCTGCTGCCTTAGAAAATGAAGGCGTGCGTTTACCTTGTCGCGATTTTCATCGGCATATATTTCCACGGTGTCGTCATCGACGCAGTTTGCTGGATAAATCCGAATTACCGCTTTGGCCTTTAACCATTGATGGCGAATGATTTCGTCGAGCATCTGTTGCGCGTCATTGAACAGTTTTTTTGCTTCCTCACCTTTTTGTGCATCGTCGAAAATTTTTGGATAGCTTCCGCGTAGTTCCCAAGAGTGGAAGAAAGGCGTCCAGTCGATGTATTGAACCAGTTCTTCGAGGGAATAATTCTCGAAGACAACCAGGCTGCTGTCATTAGGCGTTGGCGCCTCGTAAAATTGCCAGTCGATACGCGTCTTGTTTTCTCGCGCCTGCGCGATGCTTAGTTTTTTCGCGCCGATTTGGCGACCTGCGTGCTGGATGCGTACCGCTTCATATTCGTCTTTTATCTTTTTAACGAACGCGGTTTTATTGTCCTTGCTAATCAGATTTTGCGCGACGCCCACAGCTCGAGAGGCATCTTTAACCCAAACGGTCTGAGAGGCATTGTAATGCGGATCAATTTTTACTGCTGTATGTGCGCGTGAAGTTGTCGCTCCACCAATCATTAAGGGGATATCAAAGCCCTGGCGCTGCATTTCTTTTGCGATGTGCGACATTTCTTCTAGAGAAGGTGTAATCAGGCCGCTTAAACCAATGATGTCTACGTCGTGTTCTTTGGCGGCTTCCAGAATCTTTTGTGCAGGGACCATGACGCCCAGGTCGAAAACTTCGAAGTTATTACACTGCAAGACAACGCCAACGATATTCTTACCGATGTCGTGTACATCACCTTTTACCGTAGCCATTAATATTCTACCGGCAGCACGATCACCGGCCTTTTTCGACGCTTCAATATAGGGAATCAGATAAGCGACGGCCTTTTTCATAACGCGCGCAGATTTCACTACTTGCGGCAGAAACATTTTACCCTCGCCGAAGAGATCACCCACGACGTTCATACCGTCCATCAATGGCCCTTCGATAACCTGTATTGGTTCTGGAAATGAAACGCGCGCTTCTTCCGTATCGCCTTCAATAAAGGCGTCTATGCCTTTCACCAGTGCGTGGGTCAGGCGTTCTCCTACAGGAAGTTTGCGCCACTCCTGTTCGTCATCTTTGGTCTTGCTGCTTTCACCCTCGCGATATTTGTCGGCGATCTCCAATAGTCTTTCAGTTGAGTCTTCGCGTCGATTGAGAACAACGTCCTCGACACGTTCGCGCAGTTCTTGCGGTAAGTCATCGTATACGGCTAGCTGTCCGGCATTGACTATACCCATGTCCATGCCGGCTTTAATCGCGTGATAGAGAAACACCGCGTGAATAGCTTCACGTACGGCATTATTGCCGCGAAAAGAAAATGACACATTGGATACGCCGCCAGAGATCATCGCGTGAGGCAGGGCTTTTTTTATCTTGCGAGTTGCTTCGATAAAGTCGACCCCGTAGTTATTGTGTTCCTCGATACCCGTCGCTACGGCGAAAATATTGGGGTCAAATATGATGTCTTCCGGTGGAAAACCGATTTGCTCTGTCAGGATGCGATAGGAACGCTGGCATATTTCGAATTTGCGTGCCTGCGTGTCTGCCTGTCCGGTTTCATCAAAGGCCATAACAATGACCGCAGCACCGTACTTTCTCACCAGCTTCGCATGTTTGATAAATTCCGCTTCGCCTTCCTTTAGGCTGATGGAGTTGACGATGCCTTTACCCTGTATGCACTTGAGTCCCGCTTCGATGATTTCCCACTTGGAAGAGTCAATCATGAAGGGTACGCGTGAAATGTCCGGTTCAGACGCGCATAGATTGAGAAAACGCTGCATTGCCTGTACGCCGTCGAGCATAGCCTCGTCCATGTTTACATCGACTATTTGCGCACCGTTCTCTACCTGATCACGTGCGATATCGAGGGCGGTATCGTAGTCGCCTTCAAGAACCAGGCGTTTGAATCGCGCGGAGCCGGTTACATTGGTTCGTTCGCCCACGTTGACAAATAAAGAATCCTCTCCGATATTGAGCGGCTCCAGACCGCTTAGACGGCACTCTGTCGAGACCTCAGCCTGTTTACGTGGCGGATAAGGTGCTACCGCTTTTGCAATAGCCGCTATATGTGGCGGCGTTGTACCGCAACAGCCACCGACGATATTGATGAAACCGCTTTTTGCCCAATCGGCTAACTCTTCTGCCATCCCTTCCGGGCTGAGATCGTATTCGCCAAACTCATTGGGCAGGCCGGCATTGGGATGTACGTTGACGCAAACATTCGAGACGCGGGACATTTCCTCGAGGAAGGGGCGAAGCAAATCTGGCCCAAGGGCGCAGTTAAGTCCAATGCTCACGGGGTTGATATGGCGTAATGAATTGTAAAAGGCTTCGGTGGTCTGCCCCGATAAAGTGCGTCCACTAGCATCGGTAATTGTTCCCGAAATCATGACGGGCAGTTTAAGCATGTTTTGCTCGAAAAAAGTTTCTATGGCAAACAGGGCCGCCTTGGCATTCAGTGTGTCGAATATGGTTTCCACTAAAAGAATATCGGCGCCACCATCGACCAGTCCTCTTATCGCTTCGAGATAGGATTCGACCAGTTGATCAAAATTGACATTACGAAAGCCAGGGTCGTTTACGTCCGGAGAGATACTCGCTGTACGGTTTGTTGGGCCGAGTACGCCAGCAACAAAACGAGGTTTGGATGGGTCTTTTGCCGTGTATTCATCGGCGGCCTCGCGCGCCAGTTTTGCCGATTCGAGATTGAGTTCGTACGACAATTCTTCCATGTGGTAATCCGCCATGGAAATGGAATTGGCGTTAAAGGTATTGGTCTCAAGGATGTCACATCCCGCATCGAGATAAGCGCAGTGGATTTCTTTGATTACCGCAGGTTTGGTCAGCGTCAGTAAATCATTGTTTCCTTTAAGGTCAGAATTCCAATCCTTATACCGTTCTCCACGATAGTCTGCTTCTTCCAGTTTGTGTCGCTGGATCATGGTACCCATAGCGCCATCAAGGATTAAAATGCGTTGGTCCAGGGCCTGGAGAAATAATTCGGTACGGATTGCTGACATGATGATTCCACTATTGGTCGATGCAAAGCCGCGTATTCTACCACACAAGCCTGCAGCAGCGAGTCTAAGACTCGATTAATAGATATTAATAGATGTTGATGACGTCGACGGCGGAACGATAAAAACGCATGTTTCCAACAACGACTTCAATGCTCTGCGTGCCAGGCGTGGGGCCGGTCTCCCACTCTACTGTTGCAGTGCGGGAAGTGGGATCGAGGTCCAGCACGTAACACGTTCCATTTGAGACACGGCACTCGAAATTCAGTTCATCCAGACTGTCCCAACTGACTTGGTACTGCAGGACAGATCCGAAAGAGACATCCTGATAGTCGTCATCGAGAGAAGGGCGAGCGTTATCATGGATATTTAGCCCCGCATACTGACTGATGTTATAGATGTAATCACGATCAACTGTCAGCGCAATACTGGATTCCGGTGTATTGTAATGGCCTGTGACGATGGGAGCACCAGGAGTCGATATATCAAAAATGAATACACCGGCATCTCCGGAAGCTGCGTATAACTCATTTTCATATAACTTGATTTGTTTGCAGTTAATGGCGACATCCGGTTCTACAACGCCAAGTTGCATGACTTGTTGTGGATTACTGATGTCGAGCATCGCGACACCAAAAGTACCGTTGGCTACATAGGCTATGTCGTCGACAATTTCAATATCATAGGCCCAGCCACGAATCTCAGTCGTGCCCATGTATATCGGATTTCTGATGTCGCTTATGTCATATATGGAGATACCAGCTTCCAATTCTGCAACGTAAAGATAATTTCCTCGTGTTGCTAAGGCGACAGAGCGACCCGGAGTATCAAATGTTATGGCATCTTCCGGTGTATCGATTCCGAAAAAAGACACCCCGTAAATATTATTGGCAACTATCACGGTTTGATCCACGATCAGCGCGTCATTCGCTTGTTCTACAGGAAACTGCGCTAATATCTCAGGATTATCTGGATGTGCGCTGAGGTCATAGACGCTAACACCGCGGTGTTGATTCGAAGCCAGCAAAAAGTCCTGATGAATACGTTGTTCCAACGTGGAAGACGGTGAAAACTGTGTCCCCGTAATTTGAATATCAAAAACATCACTTGCATCTAAGGTCTGTAGACCTTGATATGAAGATCCAAGATAGATGTAGTCTCCGGATCTACTGACTGAGAGGAATCGATTGTATCCAACATTTTCATCGATCCATGCTAAATCGCGTTGTTTTGCTAGGTCAAAGTGCTGGATGCCGTGTATTTCGTCAAGAAGAACCAGTTGGTTATTGTAAACATCGGCGTCAAGTAAGCGGTGAATGGAGTTATATATTCCAAGCAGTTTGGTGGAATAAATCTCACTAATATCGAAAACAAAGGCGCCTTTCAGTGGATTGATGACCAGCGCGTAATCTCCGGATATGCGTAAATAGGTGCCTGGGCTGTAGGCAACAGTTTGGCTATAAATAAGATTAAATGCATTGTCATAGATGCTGAATTGCGCGGTATCGAGGACAATTGTGAAATCATTTCGGCCATAAGCGTCGATAATCCCAACATGCTCGAAAAAAGATAATTGACCTGTGTCGTCGTTTCGTACGGTAAGCCCGTTACCGTCCGTAGTGATAAGCGTTTGGGAATCTTCATGAACATAAATGTTTTCATAGCTGCCACTGTTTGGCGTCATATCGCGTATGCTGCTGTCTTCTATATTAATATTGACTAGTCTGTTATCGAAAGTCTTGATTATCAGCGTGTGACCAATCAGGTTCATTCGGACGGGATCAAGAGATTCAACTTCTATGGATCTATTCAGCACGAATTTGCCAGGTATGGAATGGTCAATGATCTCTATACCATCATAGTGTGAAGCGAAAAGCTGGGTATCAGATATCTCAAGATTTTGTATAAAGTGTTGTGTTGCGTACAGCGCAGTAATTTTAGCTGAGTCCGGTACACTGATGTCCATACTGACAATGCCTAGATCTTCAAGATATACGAATAAAGTATTTTCCCGGCGTCGAACAAGAAGTCCCTTGTAAGGTAAAAGTTGTAATTGAAAAGGATTGAACTTGGTTGCTGTACTGCTTATAGCAGGCGCTGAATGAACCTCAAGAAGCTCTTCGTTGTCGGCGCCAACACGGTAGAGGCCAAACGTGAGTGCCCCACTATTGCCGTTGCGGTGTATTAACGCAAGACCATTCTGATTCGACACTATGCTTGCAGGAGAACCGCCAATTTGTTTCCAAACGAGTTGGCTTTCGCTTGGGTGTAAAGGGCGCAGGGCGAATAATTCACCTCGGATGGATTCATCGACATAGGCTAGCGTAGAGACCAATATTTCGATTTCGTACTCGAAACGTTGACCATTTTCATGCCAGCCGGTCACCTTCACCATATCAGTACCGAAAAAGTTGTCTGGTGCACGATAGATCAGCCGTTTATGGCTGGTAAGGGCAAGTGTTCCAAAGGTCGGTTTGCTTGGCGTTTCGAATTCGACGGTGTAGGGATGGGCGACCAGTGGCGTGATATCAATTGGCCTACCGGGTTCAATGCGAATATTTTCAGAGAAGGTAAGTTCCGGAACCGATATCGGGTCGGCTGCAGCCGGACCGCTATCGGTTTTGGCTAGAGTTTCCGGGAGTGAGAGGGTAATTGTACCGACGCGCCAGTTTCCGTAACGGTCGTTGACAATGTATTCAAAACTGTCCTGATCGGTAAAATTCTGGTCGGCGTGGTAGTTGGCCTTGTCAGAATGTAAGGCAAGCAAGCCTGTGTCCGGCATACGGCTTATTTTGAATTCCAGACCTTCACCAGAGGACAGTTTTGATAGCTGTATTTGCGCGGCCCCTTCGTCATCAAGAACGATATTGGCGTTTGCGGCCTGCAGTTGAGTTGTTTGGCCTCCTCCGCAGGCGGTTAACAAGCTGGCAAGCACTGCTGTTGACAAGGCGGTGCGCGTAAACCTAGCACCGTTTAATGTGATTTCTCTTTCTGGCTTGCTTTTCATAATTTAATCATATGGTTAGCATTGTTCCCAGGGAAGTCCTTCAAAGCGCCAACCCGAGATGCTGCTACGGTGATGGCTTTCGTCTAGCGGACCCTCGAACCCGCCTTCAATGTTAAATACCTCGGTAAATCCGTCTTCGATCAACTTTTTTCCAGCTTCCAGCGAGCGTTTACCGCTGCGGCAAATCAGCAGTACGGGTACGCAGCCTTCACCGTCACAGACTATCCCTCCCAGCATTAACTGTCGCACGTGCGCGGTAAAATGTGGGTCGACTACCCAGTCAGGTTCATCTATCCACGGCAGGTTTACCGAGCCTTTAGGGTGTCCTACAAACAGAAATTCCATAGACGAACGTACATCCACAAGGATGGCCTGTGGATTATTCTCTAGCAAATCGTATGCTGCTTTGGCGCTTATGCTCTTTACTTGGCTCATATTCCCTCCCGTCTCGGTATGCATCGCTTTGTAAAGGAGGATTCCGGTCTACAATTCCGGTAAAATGCCGCCTTTTCTCCATGATAGTGGGTTTACCAGTGGGTGTGAATAGCGGTGTTTGGGGGAGATTTCTCGACACCGTGCCAGAATTAGCAACGAAGGGCGTGATAGGCGAATGACAAATAATGTTTTTGAAGAACTCAAGTGGCGAGGTCTGGTGTTTGACGCCACTGAGGGTGTGGAAGAGTTACTGGCGCAAAAAAAGGTAAGTTTCTACACCGGTTTCGACCCTACTGGCGATAGCCTGCATGTAGGAAGTCTGGTACCTATCATCGGTCTGGCGCGTTTGCAGCGCTTTGGACACACGCCGATAGCCCTCGCAGGTGGTGGAACCGGGATGATTGGCGATCCCAGTGGCAAGACGCAGGAGCGCCAGCTACTAAGCCTGGAGCAGGTGCAGCACAACGTAGAATGCATAAAGCAGCAATTGGCCCGCTTTCTGGATTTCGACTGTGCTGGCAATCCTGCCCGACTGGTCAACAATGCAGATTGGTTAGGCAGTATGTCGATACTCGAATTTCTGCGCGATGTGGGTAAACATTTCACGGTCAATTACATGACCGCCAAGGAATCGGTAAAGTCGCGGATTGAACGGGAAGACGGCATTTCATATACCGAATTTAGTTATATGTTGCTCCAGGGTTACGATTTCTACCACCTCTTCAAACACCATGACTGCGTGTTACAAACTGGCGGCAGTGATCAGTGGGGAAATATAACTACGGGTATGGAGCTCGTTCGGCGTATGGATGGGAAACGAGGTTATGGTTTGGTCTATCCGCTGATTACCAAGTCTGACGGCACCAAGTTTGGTAAGACCGAAGAGGGTACGATTTGGCTGGACCCTCAGAAGACCTCGGCTTACCGGTTCTATCAATTCTGGATGAATACCGACGATCGCGATGTCGATCAATATCTGAAATATTTTACCTTTCTGACGCGCGAAGAAATTGCCGAACTACGCGCGAAAACGGAAGCTGAACCACATAAACGTGAGGCCCAGATTCGATTGGCGGAAGAAATGACGCGTACGGTTCATGGTGATAGCGCCCTGTCACATGCGCGTAAGGCGACACAGGCCCTGTTTGGTGGTGATATCTCTGGTCTAGATGCGACGGCAATTGAAGACATATTTGCTGATGTACCATCCGCGGAAATAGCGCGTGAAGGATTTGCGGGAGCCGGCTACTCGCTTATCGACTTGATGGCCGATGGTGGGGTGACTAAATCAAAAGGTGAAGCACGGCGTCTCATACAAGGTGGAGGAGTCTACGTGAATAACCAAAAAATAGATGATGTTGAACAGCGTATTGATTTAGATAACACAATAGAAGGTCGATATATTGTGTTGCGCAAAGGCCGCAAGAACTATCACCTTGTAAAGCTTTCGGATTAGCTTGTCAGAATTTTTTGTGTAGAGATAGGCCAGGAATCAACGTTAGGTTCTCGGTATTTATAAAATCAGAAAAATCGTTTGATTTAGTATAGATAGCCAGTTCCGGAATGATGCTTATCCCACTTTGGACGGGAAACTGGTAGTTAATGAGCATTCCCGTTACGTATTCAGTTCTAAGTTGTGTATATATATCGCCATTTTGTTGAACGATAAATCGCGGAATGAAGCTGAGTAATCTTCCTGAGGGCATTGGGATGGTATGGTAGTAAGAAAAATACCAGTCTTTTTTTAGCGGCAGGTTTTGTGTTGGTAGGCTTTTTACGCCAATACCCAATTCAATCGCGGATATAAATTTTCGGTTTTCCTGAGGAAGTGTATATTTTGCGTTGAGCACAGGACCACGAAGTAATTTGGCTTCAATGTCTAGAAAATCTGTTATTCCTAGGCGAGTCATGAATTCAAGTTCGACGACAGGTTTGGCGTCAGTAATGCCACGATCGAGTATGCCGCCTTGTATGCCTATCCCCGTTTCTTGCGAGCCTGCGGGCAATGAGAGCGCAGAGTTTCCGCTGCTAAAACTCGCGCAGCCGCTGACGAGAATCAGAAAAAGGACTGAAAGTCGTTCTATAGTTTTTATTCTGTTTCGTAACATGGTTCACCTGATTGCCAAATCCTAAGGGTGCGCCCCAGTATAATTACCTAAACCAAAACTGTCGCCAATATTCTCGTGGGTAACAAGCAAACCATTTTTACCGAAACGTAAGGGCTTCGATATAATGTCCTCTGTGAGCAGGTAATCGCTGAAGCCTCCTTCCATCGCTACCACTAAATCAGGCGCCTGGCTCGCCAACGACATAGCAGCGCGAGTTAGCAAACTGGTTTCTCCTACGTGGCTTCCGATTACAACAGGTAGGCCCATTTTTTGTGCGTTCCCAAGCATCTCATAAGAGCGTATAAGTCCACCCAACTTAGAAATACGTAGATTAGGTATCCACTGGTCTTCAAATCTTTCGAAATGCCGGAAATCGTCGGAACGTAGAAGGCATTCATCCAGAATAATTTTGCAGTTCACCCCAGTAGAAAACTTTTTAAGTTGTTTGAAGTCGCGGGCTCTTAGAGGTTCTTCGATAGCGAAAAGGTGCTCATGTAATGTCTCAAAATAATTTAGTGCAATCGCGGGCGTGCTGAAGTAATTATTTGCGTCGACGCGAACTCTGGCAGTTGGAAGTTTTTCCTTTATGGTTTTGATGCGAACCTGATCCAAGCCGATATCACCTGAAAGTTTTATTTTAAAATCCATAAAACCCAATTTTTGGTATTGCCCCAAAGTTGCCAGAAATGCCTTGTCGCTACCTGTGCCCAATACAGCGCTGTACTGAAATTGCGGAATTAGCTGTCGAAAACCGAGTAATTCTTCAACGGATAAGTTGTTTTCTTTGCATAGTGCATCAGTTAGTGCGAGTTCAATGGCGCACCAGGCAGCAGGATATCTGTTTATGAATTGTTGATGTGTATCTGCCCACTCGACTAACAGACTTGCGCTCCACTTTTGTTGAAAAATGTAATGAGAGATCTCTTTTATCTTTTTAACGGTACTGTCCAAGCGTTCCTGTGTAACATAAGGTCGTGGACATGATTCGCCATATCCACGGACACCGTTTTCTGTCTCTACGACGACGAGTACGCTTTCTGATACAGCCCGGTTTGCTGACGCATGGCTGAAACCGTAACGAAAAGGTATCCGCAGAGGCCTCGCGTTTAAGAAACAAATTCTCATGCTACCATCCCCTCTTGTTGCAATACTTCTTCTGGAAACTCGGATTGATACCAAAGTATGCGAGGTTTGTACTGACCTTCACGCTGTCCATGATCTACCGCATAGCGCTTAAGTCTGTCCTGCAAGCCGGGAGGAGCGACACTGATTTCCAAAGGCTCAAGACGCTTGCTATATCGCTTGGATTTGTACTCAATATTGTAATTGCATAGCAGCCGATCGATTTGCGTTGCGAGTTGCGAATAATCTGGTACATATTGACTTAAGCCATCAATGAAAAGTCGATATTTGGCCTGAGCAACGTCGGCTATCATTACATATGATGGTAGGAGCACCTGGCTCTCTTGCTGAACTCTCGTCACAGCACTGATGACCTGATGTTCATATAGTTTTTCGCCACTAATATTGGTAATTCCCTGTCCTTTTTGAACGAAGTTGAAAAGCGGTGTGTTCTTGTATTTTCCACAAACGCGCACGATATCGTTCATACAGTAACGATACAAGCCATTGCCAGTGGTTACGAATATGTAATATTCAGTTTGGTTTTTTAATTCGTGCAGCATCTCAAACAGATGCTGACCGTTTTCCCAGTTATGCTTTTCTACGAACTCAAAAAACACATGTTGAAGGTTTGGCATGCCTTCGCTCTGCGAGTTTAGCGGGAATGTAATGCGAGACTCGCTCGAGATAAGCCCGAGATCAAGTATTTGCGTATTACTTGGCAACACCTTTTTGAGTGCAGAAAGTGCTGTTCCACAACTTCCGCCGGTCCAGGTGTTTACCAGTTGTAGATTTGGCCAGATGTTGTGTATATGGCATTCTCCGCTTTGTAATTGAGTAATGACGTGTTTCCGTCTGATCTGTGTTTGCTTGCATCGTTCAGAAAATCGTCGGCAGACGACTGCTGGCACGTCTGGATGAGCATATAGTTTTCCCTGCTGTAGCACCTCAAGCAGAATATGTTTACGCTCATCTAGCAGTCGATCAATGCTTACCAATGAACTGGGATTTGCTGCTGCCAGATAGGTTACGTGTCTTTCAAGGAGCCCAAAGCACAAGATGACCAGATAACGTAGCTCGTAGTCTGCGATTTGATTAATTTCTTCCGGAATTAACATATTCTTCCGCAGAGTGGGTGGTGTAAGTCGTCCAATTAGTCCTGACACAGCGCCATAAGGGATGCCGTGAGAGGTATGTCCCTCTATCTCTGGGCTGGTAATGGCGAGTATTTTTCCGAAAAACGCCTGGGGGAATTGACGGAAAACGTTCAATCCAAACAGCGTTTGCTCCTTTTGTAAACGCTTAAGTTGGTCGTAATCTATTGGTAGATACTTAGGTTTGTCTGTCGAGCCGCTGGTGACAGCATAGTATAGAGGCGGCTTGCTGGTGATGGCAGGCAAGTTCTTATCAACTTGCAATTGGTACCAGTCACGCAGGTGTTCGTAATTATTTACAGGAATCTGTTCCTGAAATTGCTGGTAATCGTGGATTTTGGAAAATCCGTGTTGCTTCCCGTAAAGCGTATTCGCCTGTTCGTGAAGAATTCGTTTCAAAACTCTTTTTTGTACGCGAGCAGGGCAGGCGCTTTGCAATAAAATACCAGACCAGTTTCGTAGCCAGGCAATGCTTGCACCGAGATGTAGCAGGCTAAAGCGAATGGTTTTCATACATGAAAGCACCGGCACTTGATATTGTTCTATGCCCGGAATGAAGGGTGTTTTCATTTGAGTGATGAATCCGCTCGGATATTGGCGGTTGACGAGGCCAATATCTCCTATGACTGTATCTTTTGGGCAATAGTATGTGCCAAATAGTCGATCCCATATGATGAGATTGTTGCCAAAATTGTTGTCGGACTGTTGTTTATCTATGCTGTGATGCCAACGATGAAGCTCTGAGGTGCTGACAAAATAATTTAGCCACCCGAATTTGAGCTTGATATTGGCGTGTTGAAAAAAGCCATTTGTCGCATAGATGACGTAGTAGAGCGATAAGACAAGAATGTCGACACCCAACAGCATAAATGGCAAGGTGTCCAGGCTCAACTGCATCAGTTTTTCGAGTGGGTGAAAGCGGGATGTATTAAGCCAGTACATTTTTTTTGGCGAATGATGTACAGCGTGTAGTCTCCACAGAGGTCTCCAGGTATGTGCAAGCCGATGTAGCCAGTAGCGCAGAAAATCAGCGAGCAGAAATACCATTAAAAGCTGGGCGCCGGTGGATAACTCATGAGGCCAGAATTTATGAATTTGTGGAAAACTGCTCGTAATTGGCTGGTATGTGGCAAAGACAAATGACAGGACGACTAGCTTGGGCAGCAACATTTGCACGATGATTAAAAAAAGGCTGTCATTTATCCAGTCTTTTCGTCTAGGTTGCCAATGCTGACGATGTGGCTGTATGTGTTCCAAAATGATGATTCCGAAAACGGCCACCGCAATCGCAGAATAGCTTGCCACTTCGATAGGAAAGTGGCCTTTCATCATTAGAAATATTGCTACGCCTGATACCATCAGGGTCGGATAGCTCGACCATGCCAGTATTTGCGTCATAAATTTGTTCATATTGTTCACCCCTTTGTATTCTTTTTTTGTTTCAAGATGTTGGCTATTAGTAGTACGTACGCAGCGAGTACGAAATGAAAAATGGTCGAGAGCGTATTAGAAAACCAGCGACTCTCTTCAAATAGAGTCTGACCAAATATCAGACGCAGTATCATCACCAGCACGTATAGCAAGCCGAGTCGCCACAACCATTTCCCCCAAAATGGATTGACGGATATTCGGTTGTAGCGGGCGCGAAAGCTGTAACGCAACATGGCGAAAAGAATGAGAATCTGAAAAGTCAGTAATAAAAAATATGGCATCGTGCCGCTGTGCCAGGCTTCAAAAGGGGGCAGCGTAGGAAGGCTGATATGAAGCGAGGCAAACTGAGCAGCGACACGAAAACCAAAACACAGGGTCAGCAGAAACAAAAGAGGCGCGGTTCTTGTTGCCATTTTTGGACTCCTTTTCCTGTTAAACAATTTGTTATTGTTGTTTCCTCGGTATTCTGGCAAAGGTGTAGATATTTGCAACAATGATGTGTAAAGTAGCTAATGTATCGTCTATAAGTATCGTATATTGCTACCTTATGTCGCAGCCTACACTATTGATCTCGGCGCTAAAGAAAGTGTTGAAAAATCAGGGGGTCCGTTATCGAGATCTGGCGGAGGTCCTGGGTTTGAGCGAGGCGAGTATCAAGCGCATGTTCTCTGAGGGGAATCTGTCTATTCGACGCCTGGGAGAGGTATGTGCCTATCTCGGGGTGAATTTTACTGATCTGGCCAATATCATGGATCAGGAAGAGCGCCGTACCGACAGGCTTAACGAGCAACAGGAATATGAGCTAGTCGCAGACATCAAGCTGTTGTTGATGGCGTTCCTGGTAATCAACGGATTCCACTTTGGTGAAATACAACGTTATTACCGATATACAGATGCGGAAACGATCCGTTATCTCGCCCATCTGGATCGGATTGGTATCATCGACCTTTTTCCGAATAATCGAATTCGTCTGAAGATCTCGCCCAAATTTACCTGGCGTCGCGATGGGCCGATTCAGAAGTTCTTTACGCAGCGATTACAACCTGATTTTCTGGCAAGCCAATTTCTCAACGAGGGTGAGAGTCATTTCTTCCTCACGGCAATGCTGAGCCCGGAATCGGCAAAAGAGTTGGAAAAGCGCATCCATGATCTGGTTATTGATTTTCAACTTCGAAACCAGCAAGACGGTCTACTGCCTCTAGAGCAACGTACGATTTATAGCATGCTATTGGGGATGCGTTCCTGGCATCCTAGTGCATTTGAAGAATTACGTTTGTGAGCAATTATGGTGGCCCACTGCTTGAACTGACCTCAAGTTAATGTTTGATCCGAGGCCAATAGGTATCAAATTTGAAATCAGGGCTATGTTTTTGAATGTGGCATTGCTGACACATTTGTTCAGGTTTCCATCCTTTGTTGGCGACCGGCTTTGCTCCGCCACTATCCGCGTGCGCTTTGGCGGCACCATGGCAATTTTCACATTGCACATTCGCGAGGTCTTTTGTCAGCATGTAATCCAGATAACCGCCTTCTTTTTCAAAACCCACGGTATGACAGCCGATGCAGTTGGGGTCAAATGATTTGCCTACGTCCATTAACTTGAAAAATGCCTCAGCGTGCGGCGATTCGAACCATTTTTCATGTTCCTTCGCATGACAGGACTCACACACCTTTTCGCCGGCGTACGGACTTTGTCCTGTGGTCATGGCCTTGCGCGCAGCGACACGTGCTTCGTATTCCTCGCGAACCTTATCATTATAAGCCTTGTACCAGGCTTCCATACGCGGGGCGTCGCCTACATCAACCGGTAAAGCTATTACTTTGTGAATGTAGTTCTCGATATTGCCTTGTTCATTGATTTGCAAATCAAGTTTACCTAGGCGCATACCTCGAGAACCGGGTTGTAAGACAAGTGTATTGCCCTTCTTTATGGGTTCATTAATGATTTCATATGCGGCTTCGATCACCAGAATATCGATATTGTCTAGTGGAAAGAGCTTTTCTGCTGAATCCAAAGGCAGAGTTGTGGATAGTATTGTGATGTGCTTTTTCGCTTTTGCCTGTTTTAATTGTTGTGCAATGTCAGTCGTATCGTGCGAAACCGGGTTATCTCCCATCATGCCTTTGCTTTTTTCGCTATTGGGGTCGATCCAGTTAAAAATTTCTACAATTTGTTTACCCCGTTCGACTGCGACCGATTTCTGCAAGCTCTCGTTTTCCCAGTTACTTGCTATAAAAGTGTTAAAGGTTTCCTTTAGAAATGGCAAGCCGTAGGCAAGGTCTTGCCATTGTACCCCTATTGCATCGTAATTTAGCTCTTCGAGTCCGGAGAGTATGAATTGACTTTTAAGCTTGTCCTGTGGCATCTCGCTGACGAGCAAGCCGCCACTCGAGAATAAAATGAGGTCTGGCTGCTCCTTGCGAAGCTCATCGACCTTTTTGACGCGCCGCTTTATTCCGCCCTTGTCACCACCTTCGCTACAGCCGCAAGGCTCCAGTTCACCATCTAGATTTCCCGAATAGATCAAAGTGATGTTTTGAGATGACGCAAGGACAGTGGTTAAAGGTAAAGATATGTAAAGGATTACTAGTAGCGAAATCTTGAGAAATTTGTAGTTCATTTAGTATCAACCGTGAGTTTGTTCACCAAAAGTCTCTATAAAAATTAATCTTCGAATCATATGTCATGTATATATGAGTGTCATGTCTTTATTTAAGTTCTGTAGTTGAAAAAGACATGGCTGTTGTCAGTTTGCAGCCTCTCAAATAAGGAAAACGATAATCTACACGGAGGGAATATGGCGAATTCATATCAGCGCATTTCTGCGCTTGCTTCAATTATTGTAATGCTTGGGCTAGGAGGCTGCTTCCATGAAGGTATTTTTGCGTGGCAGTCTTCTGAAGTATCAGATGAATCGGTAGGCGATTCTGCTCATAATCATGATGCAAGCATGACACATGCTATGCACGAAGAGATGTACCCCGATCCTGTATTGGTTGATGAGAAAATTCTAAATAGCCTGTATAACGGCGAATTGCTTGATCATAGTTTGCAAAGCGTAAATAGCTGCACAGATTTAAAGCAAAATTTGGTTGCAAACTGGCTGGGAAAAGATATGGATGGTCACTCACTGGTTATGGTTGAACCAAATTATCTGCCTCCACCAATTCCATTTATGTATTCTCCCTATCGTTTGCCTGGATTTAATGACTTAATAGTTGATAATCAGACGCTTTTCTTTATGTACGAAAACACCCTGCACGTCGTGAGTGTGTCGGACGATGGCGCTATGAATCGCGTGAATAAGCTGCCTCTGGATTTTCTTTCATCTGGGCTGACCTTGCAGTCTGCCAATACACTGATTGTCGCAGGCCATCGCCTGGAGAGTGGTAGCATAATCAGCGGACAGGTATTCGCGATTATTGATATTGGCGAAGGTTCGGCACCTACTGAAAGACATCGTATTGTTGTCGCCGAGGGTAATGTGAACTTGACTAATGTGGATGCAAATAGCATGTCGATGTCTTATAGATCAGAGATTCGCTTGCCTCGCTCCTTGTTGGAAGATCAGCAATTTAGAGAAATAACGGAAAACTATCGGGATGCTGCGCGTCTTAATGAGCTATATCAATATGCCATAGACAATACTGAAGGCGACCCGGCGTCAGAGCTTGTCGAATTTCAAGCGGGTACGCAGGCCTTGCTTGATGCATATGAGATAATGTTTAACAATAAATTCGATGAGCATGTCGAAAGCATCAGTGAATTGCTCCCGTCTTTTACCTTGGTCAAAGGCCAAGAAAGCACGTCTATCAGACCCCTATCTTGTGACAATCTACTGACTTCTGAAGATGATGATGGGTTTAGCATATCTGGTTTTCTGGATTTGGAAAACGTCAATGGTGGTTTGCTGCGTTCTGTTGCACTATTAGGCCAATATGAGTTTGTATCCTTATCCAATGACTATCTGTTGTTGCTTTCTCAGCGTCACCCAGGCTACATGAATGAGTCGAGCTATCCATCAACACTTCTGGTGCAGCTGAAAGTTGAGGATGACAAGTATGAACTGGTTTCCGCCAAATCCATTGCCGGTCAAATCTTGATGGAAAACATTAAACTGAAGGATGGCTTGGCCTATTTGTTTTCTCAGCAACATTCGTTCAATTTCAATAGCGCATATCCTGATGTTGGTATGAGTAATTTCTTTGTTTTGTCAATTGATGAAAACGGATTGAATAAAGTGAGCGAATTGCCTCATGTTATATCGCAAATGTGGAACGTTCCACATCATGAAGCAGTGTTTTTGGACAAAGGGGTGGTTGTCTTTAATCGAGAGCACAACAGACGTGTCCTGGTGAACTATGTAGATCCCAATAATCCCTACGTTTCGGAGCAGGCTATGGAAAATACGCTGCACTCGTGGGTCGTAATCGATGACTCTCGTCTAGTAGTTCTTCTACAGAATCGTCAGTATGGAACTGGATCACTCATGCAACTGTGGCAAGTTTCTGGAGCTGTAGATGTTTTAGATACTCTGCATTTCGCTCAGGACATCAGCTTGGGCATGGACAGAGATGCGAAGGTAGCGCAGCTTGGTGATAAGCAGGTATTAGGGTTACGAATGAGCTATCCGCAAGTAAATGCAGACAGATCGCATTATGAAGGTCGATTACGTTTTATTGAAATTTCTGCCGCCGATACATTGGCCGATCTTGGCGAGGTGCGTATGAGCACCGTAAGGTCGAACTTTGCTTCATGTATTGGACACGCAGCACATGATGGGGTCGCGATGCAAACTGCACCTCCTCCTTATTACAAGGAGATGTGTTACATGGATGGTATGAGCATGATTAATTTTGATGGGGCTGTGAACACAGACGGCGCCTCCTATCTGGTAAGTCACCTCGACAATACTATTCAGTTAAACGAGTTTGGTGCACTTTCTCGTCAAACCAATTTGACTATTATCGAGTAGTGAAAAATGAAACAGGCCTCCTTCCTGAACGGAAAGAGGCCTGTTATCCACGTTTCTATAGCGTAGTAAAACTCCAGACCTCACTAGTAGACGATAAACCCTGAGTGTCTGTTGCTGTTACTTTCCAATAATAAGTCGTCTGTGCTTGCAGATTGAGTTCAATCTGTTCCATCGTGCCATTAGCGCCAGGTAGCGGAATGTTAGTTCCACAAGCCGTCATCAAGAGAGACGCAGCAATGAGCACGACTGCTTGCAGATAACGTTGTCGACGAGTGGAATTTCCCATCAAGCCGAACATCGCAAGCCCGATACCAGCACCGCCGCCCAAGCCTGCAATAGTTGCTACAGATCCAAATCTAAGTTGGGCGAGTTGTGTTCCACAGTTGGTGAAATCTGCATTTTCACAATACTCGAGTAGGTAGCTCACTTCGTCGCCATCCGGGTCGACGACAGCGTTCCATACAAATGTGACCAGACTCGGGTGTATGTTATTGCTGCCATTTGTTGGTGATACCAGGGTTGGCGTCTCAGGAGCCTGATTTTGCGGCGCCGGATCTTGCGGTATTGGATTCTGAGGCGTGGGATCAGCAACAACCGCATCATCGTCCGTGATGGTGATGTTAACTGATGAGGTGCCTATGCTTGCCCCGCCCGTTGCACCTGTTAGGCCAATAGATAGAATTTCAATATTTTCAACAATTGTATCGTCGACAATTGGTATGTTGAATGTTTTGGTCGCACTATCTCCATGCGCCCAATTTATAACACCAGAGGTAGATACATAGTCTTCCCCTGCCAGCGCAGAATTGTCGACGGTAGCATAGACCACGCTGATTGCACCATCGCTACCACCACTGCGTGTAACAGAAACAGTTGCACTCAGGCTATTTTCTGCAACCGACACTGAGCCTTCGGCAATAGATATCACGCCCGGGACGGCGGTGTCATTGTCGATAATGGTAACAGTTGTCGTGCTACTACCTATGGTTGCACCGCCGGTGGCTGATGTTAAAGCGATGCTGAATGTTTCACTGCCTTCGTAGATGATATCGTCAGTGATATTAACGACGACGAACTTGCTTGCAGCATCGGTATTCGACCAGTTTAAGGTGCCACTCACGGAGGTGTAGTCGGAACCAGTACTTGCGCTTCCATTTGCGCTGGTATAGTTGACTCCTACTGCTCCATCGCTACCACCACTGCGTGTGACTTCGATAGTCACTGCAATACCGTCCTCATTGACACTATAGCTGCTCGCGGCGAATGAAAGCGTACCGAAGACAGGTATATCGTCATCAATGATAGATAGTGTCGCACTGCCACCAGAGATAGTGGCTCCCCCAGTAACATTGCTTAACGACAGTGAGATGTCTTCGCTTCCTTCGATGGCGCTATCATTTGTGATGGCAACGGAAATGGTTTTATTTGCGCTATCGCCGTCTGCCCAGGACAGTGTGCTATTTGTTGATGTGTAGTCACTACCAGCGATTGCAGTCGAGTCGGCAGTGCTGAAATCAACCGAAATAGCCCCGTCACTTCCACCAGTACGTGACACTATAATAGTCGCTGTCGCACCATTTTCATTGACGCTGTATGAGCTGTTTGCAAAAGCAATAGAGCCCGGTACCGGCGTATCATCATCAATGATAGATAAAGTAGCATTGCCGCCGGTGAGTATTGCTCCACCGGTTGGATTGAACAGAATCAGACTGACGGTTTCAGTTGCTTCTTGTAGCGCATCGTTCGTCAAATTGACCGTAAACGATTTGTCTGCAAGGTCACCATTGCCCCAGGATAATGTACCGCTCGCGTAAGCGTAGTCTGCCGGTGATGAGGCACTGCCATCGGCCGTGGCGTAAGAAATACCCACCACGCCACCACTACCGTCGGTACGCGAAACGGTAATAGTCGCAGTGACACTGTTTTCAGCAGCAGAGTAGTTGATCGAACTGAACGCCAGTTTTCCTGCTGGTTCCCCAGCAGTCACACTGATGTTCACAGTGTCGCTTGCGCTTTGGCCGGAATCATCCGTTACTGTGAGTTTAAACGTCAGCGTCTCGGTTGTATTTGGCGCATAGAAAGACGGCGTTAGAGTATTTGCATTGTTAATTAGCACGGTAGTACCGGCTGTTTGAGTCCAGCTATAACTTAGTGTGCCGCCGTCCGGGTCCGATGCAGTTCCTGAAAGGTTAACTAATGCATTCCCTAGGACGTTTTGGTCAGTACCTGCGTTGACTGTCGGTGCGCCGGTATCCAATGTCCATATCCAGGCCTTGCCTGTAGCGATGTCTGGGTTAACTACATTAAAGTTTTGGGTTGTCGCGCGGGTATAGTCGACTTGAACACCGATAGTTGCGGAGTCGCCATTATTGTCTGTGGCAATATAGTGGACTTCAATATTCGGTGTGTTGACGGGTAGCACGACTTGCATTTGCACGAGGTTGCCTGTTGAAACACTTTTTCCTCTCCATTCCATTACAACTTCCTTGAAAGTGTAATTGAAGTTGGCGGGGTCGACATAGGTCTCAAATAATCTAAACCCGTAACCAGCCTGGCTAATATCCAGGTCATCCCAATATGGCGCTATTACATGCTCGAATACGTCTGTAGGAAGAGGTGTGTTTGCGCCAGTCATTTGTCCGGCCGATGGCGCGCCAAACATTGCTACGCCCTTCGGCAATAAGTAAAGCGTAGACGTATTCACACCACCAAACGGGAGTTGATAGTCGGCACTATAGCCGGGAAAAGAAATATAGGTGCTACTGTTAATCGGATTGTAAGACGACCCAAAGAAATCCGTTCGAGGCGCATAGGTAATAGCAACCGGTGCTCGATAGGCAATTCGAGAACTGTTGTTGGCGATGACGGTGACCGATTGAGTCTGTCCATTGCCAAAGCTAAGTGTGTAAGTTCCTGCGGTAGCCGGTGCCGTCCAATAGGCTGAATAAATTCCATCGTCTGCGGCTTCATCAAAACCAAGACCGTCATCTTGTAGTGTAAGGTTTGCGACGGTGCTGGGGCCAGTGGTTGTAACGGTGATACTTCCTGCAGGCGCCGCGCAGTTGATGTTCACTACGGCGAGTCCAAGCTTTTGTCCGGATATTTTTGATGAAGTTGTCGTTTGCGGATAGACGACGGCATTGACGCTCTGATTGTTACAAGTCAATGCACCAGTTCCATTGTTGTCCCATGCGCGAACGCGTCGACCGGTTACCGTGGTCCCGTTCAAAGTGGCGATCTCAGTTCCGCTGCTGATAATAAGATTTTTTACGGTTCTCCAATCACGCGTAGGATCTTCAGCAAATAAGAATCCAGCTAGTCCTGCAACATGCGGTGCAGCCATAGATGTGCCATTTAGGTGTGTATAGCCGCTTCCGGTGACGGTGCTATAGATATTGGTTCCAGGTGCGCCGACATGAACTGAGCGCACGCCGTAATTAGAAAAGGAAGCACGATTGTCGTTTTGATCAGTCGCCTCAACGGAAATGAGATTGGCAGCGAAGTAGTTAGATGGATAGTGTGGACCATTGTCATTATTGTTGTTCGAATTGCCCGCAGCGGCGATGAATAAAATGCCCGCCTGACGGTGCTTCGCAATTGCTGCAGCCACAGCCTGGCTACCACCGCCGGTGCCGCCCCAAGAATTGTTGGTGACAACGACATTGATACCCCGCATTTTTAAATCATAAATATAGTCGAGACATTTTAGTGCGTTGGAGTCGCTACCGCTTCCATTTGAAGCGAGAAACTTACACGCGAGTATTTTCGCCTGTTGGTTGATACCAGTGATGCCCGTGGAGTTGTTTCCAACGGCGGCAATTGTGCCTGCGACATGTGTACCATGATTATTGTCATCCATGGGATTACCGCTATTGGTGATAGCGTTGATTCCGTAGATGTCATCAACATAGCCGTTGCCATCATCGTCAACGCCTGCGGAACCGCCAATCTCTCCAGGGTTTACCCACATATTGGCGGCGAGATCTGGATGATTGTATTGCACACCGGTATCGATAACACCGATGACGATACTGTTGCTTCCGGTTGTGCCGCTGTTTGACCAGGCCTCGACGATATTCATATCCGCGTCAGCGGTGCCGGTAAAACCGTTTACGTTTTGTCCTGTGTTATGCAGTCCCCACAACTGGTTAAACGAAGTGTCATTGGTGGCATCGATTCCGACAATTGAATCGGGCTCGGCGAAAAGTACGTTGGGATTCTTCTTGTAGTGTTCGATGGCGGCTTGCACATCCTGGCCGGGAGGAAGTCTGAACATTTTGAGACCATCAAAATTTCTGTAACCGTGTTCAGCAACTGGCCTGCTAGGGCCATGAGACGCGTTAACAGCTGCTGCACTGGCGCCTGGTTTGAATTGCACCAGTATTTGATCAGGGGCCTGCTTGACTTCTGTGACGCCAAATTTTTGGGGTGCGGCCAATGCGTGAGTTCCCCAAACTATAGAAGTAGCTACAAGAACAGATGTCAGCAGATGTACATTCGGCTTTGTCAGTTTCATTATTTTTCCCCGGTTTTTGACGGATGCAACAGAGGGCCTGGCCTCTATCGGTCCTTGTGTCGTCCGGGGGTGATAATGCGTTAGCGAAAAAAGGCGAGAATACTTCGTAAATTCACGAAGTTAATCGATTCAGACTATGTTTTTTCGAGAACTAGAACCCAATTTTGAATTGAGTGAAAAAAATGGCGTAATCGTTAAAGCCTTTTGCGGGGGGAAGGGCGAAAAAATTCAACCCTACATTTTTTATATGAAAATCGAGATAAACTATCGGGGCAACCAGTCGTAACGGCTCTCTGACCGTACGGCCGTATTCGCCAGTAAGAACTCCGGCAAACAAGCGAAGGTTTCCCAGGGTATAGACGTCGCGCGCTGCTGTGGCATAGAGGAAAGGGCGATCGAGGCTATTAGTAAATTCGCCGGCAGCGATAGTTAGCCAAGGATGCTCGCACTCGATGCCTATGCCTGGGTGTGTCTGGCGCTTATAGCGAGTGTATTCATTAGGTTGATAAACTTCGACATGCTTGGATATGCCGGCGAGATGAACCCAGACTTTGTCACAGACGGCTGCTTGAGAAGAGGCAGACAGTATTGCCAAAACAAAAGTGAGAATGAGTCTATGCATGGCGACATCACCTGATCGTGAACTAGTCGCCAAGCATAGATTTGATTGCTTAGATCAGGCTTTAATACAACTCGTCAGTGTTATAGCCATTCTCTCGGTTTGAGATATTTCTCATACAATTCGGCTTCAGGTGTGCCTGACTCCGGGTGCCAGTTGTATTTCCAGGTAACGATAGGCGGTAGTGACATCAGGATGGACTCCGTACGTCCGCCACTTTGTAGTCCAAAAATAGTCCCTCTATCGAAGACCAGATTGAACTCAACATAGCGGCCACGACGATAGAGTTGGAAATCGCGTTCACGTTCACCGTATGTATCGTTTTTGCGTCGATTGACGATGGGGCGATAGGCTTTGATATAACTATTTCCGACACTCTGCATGAAGGCGAAACTTTGGTCGAAACCCCATTCGTTGAGGTCATCGAAGAACAGGCCACCAACACCACGTGGCTCATTGCGATGTTTCAAATAAAAATATTCGTCACACCATTTTTTGTATTTCGCATACACATCATCACCGAATGGATCGCAGGCTTCTTTAGCTGTGCGGTGCCACGCAATAACATCTTCGTCATTACCGTAATAGGGCGTGAGATCGAATCCACCGCCGAACCACCAGATCGGCTCTTCGCCTTCTTTCTCTGCCAGGAAAAAACGCACATTAGCGTGTGACGTCGGAACATAGGGATTGCGTGGATGTATGACCAGAGAAACACCCATGGCCTGCCATTGACGTCCAGCAGCTTCGGGACGATTAGCAGCAGCAGAAGGCGGAAGCTTGCTGCCATGTACATGAGAAAATGCAACGCCACCTTTTTCGAGCACCGCGCCATCGGCGATTATGCGTGTACGACCGCCACCACCTTCTTCCCTGGTCCAGGCGTCTTCAACAAATTTGGCTTCGCCATCTTCCTGTTCCAATTGTGAACAGATGTCATCCTGTAGGCCTAGCAAGAAGGCTTTTACTTTTTCGATATCAGGTGTACTCATATTGCTTCTCTCATGCTGCACGGATAACGCGATTGCTGATGGCGTCGCGTATCTCTGTGGGTTTACTGTTTGGATCGATGTCGCCACTGAGGACAAAATCAATTTGATCTCTGAACCAGTTGCGAACTTTAAGCGCGCTGCGCGCCGCTTGCCTGCCGTGATGATTGGCGCTGGTCGATACCATCGCGCCGCCAAAACTTTCACAAAGCGCACGCACTACGGGATGTGCGGTCACGCGCACTGCGACGCCAGAATGTTTTCCTTTTATCCAATAAGGCGTATGCTCGCTTGCGGGTAATACCCAGGTATGCGGGCCAGGCCAGCTTGACTGCACACGAGACAATACCTCGGCAGCGAGTGGTTCTACGTAAAGATTCAGTTGATTGAAATCGGAAGCGATGAGTATCAGGCCCTGATTTACTGATCGCTTTTTGATGGTCAGTAAATCGTGCACCGCGTGTCCATTCAATGGATCACAACCGAGACCAAACACCGCCTCTGTGGGATAGGCAATTATGCCGCCTTCTCGTAGAATATGCGCCGCTTGTTGTATGTGTATGCGTGGCATAGCGAGTCCTATTTTTCACGCGCGATAGCGCGATGCCCGATATCCTTGCGGTAATACATCTTGTCCCAATGAATTTGTTTGACCAACTCATAGGCTCGATGCTGTGCCTCAGTTACGTTTTTACCAAGTCCTACTGCGCACAACACTCGGCCACCATTGGTTACAACTTGGCCGTCTTTATTGTTGGTGCCCGCGTGGAAAACTTTTGCGTCGGCCATTTGTTCAGTTGGCAAACCGTTGATGACATCACCCTTGTTATAAGCTTCGGGGTAACCGCCCGCCGCCAAAACCACACCGAGTGATGCGCGCTCATCCCAGTCGGCGGTGACACTATCGAGCTTACGATCTAGAGCAGAATTGCACAGCCCTACGAGGTCTGATTTGAGTCGCATCATAATCGGTTGTGTTTCAGGATCGCCAAAGCGGCAATTGAATTCGAGAACCTTGGGCGTCCCATCAGGCCCGATCATCAGCCCGGCATACAGAAATCCGGTGTAAGAATTACCCTCGGCGGCCATACCGCGTATGGTTGGTTCGATAACTTCGCGCATGGCGCGATCATGAATTTCCTGCGTGACTACTGGTGCAGGTGAATATGCACCCATGCCGCCGGTGTTTGGACCTTTGTCGCCGTCGTCGCGGGCTTTATGATCCTGAGATGTCGCTAAAGGCAGGATGTGTTCGCCGTCGGCCATTACAATAAAACTGGCTTCTTCGCCGACGAGAAATTCTTCGATAACAACGCGGTGGCCTGCATCGCCAAAGGCGTTGCCCGCGAGCATATCCTCTACCGCCTGGATAGCCTCTTCTTCTGTCTGGGCCAGAATGACGCCCTTGCCTGCCGCTAGCCCGTCTGCCTTGACGACGATAGGCGCACCTTGGGACTTTATGTAGCTGACGGCTTCATCTACGCTGGTGAAATTACCATAAGCAGCTGTCGGGATATTGTGACGGGCGAGAAAATCCTTGGTAAAGGCCTTGGAGCCTTCGAGTTGGGCGGCACCCTTTCTGGGACCAAAACAACGTAATCCCGCATCCTCAAAGGCATCGACGACACCGAGAACCAGTGGTACCTCAGGGCCAACAATGGTCAGTGCGATCTGTTGCTTGCGCGCGAAATCAACAAGCCCGGCAATATCTTCCACACTGATGGTGACATTTTCCAGCTTGGGTTCCAGTGCTGTACCGGCGTTTCCCGGCGCAACATAAACAGTGGTGACATCTGGAGACTGTGCCGCCTTCCAGGCCAAAGCGTGTTCGCGGCCGCCGCTGCCGATAACCAGTATTTTCATTGGTCCCCCAGGAATATTGCAAAGCGGCAGATGATACCGCAAATGCCATGGGTTGTCCTGAGTGTGGCCTAGTGACAGACGTTGGTGGAATGCCAGTACTGAGGGACGATAAATTGCTGGACCTGTTCTTCCTGCCAATTGAGGCGGCACCAGATGGCGATTTCCATGGCCGTGTCGAGTCTACCGCTGACCAATTCGGCAGAATTGATTTCTCGCCAGTTTTGGGTGGATTTCTTGAGCGCTTCCAGGCGGGCCTCATATGCCTGAGCCCATTTTTGCCAATAGACTATATCTTTTGAATGCTGGTTCATGAAAGGTGTTCGCAGACAGGAGCGGATGATTTCGTCCCGGTCCCTGCGCACGATTACCCATTTGGCCTGGGGGAAGGTTTGCAGAAAGATAGGCCAGAGCAAGCTTAGTTTGGCATCTTTAAACAACCAGGGTTGCTTACCTTCATACTGCTCATGTTGTAGATAGTCGGCAATGGTCTGTTTCAGCCCATTGACATTAGGGAGCTGATTGAGTCGTGGGAGTGAGTGGACTCCTAGAGGGTCGACGCCACAGGCTGAGAGTATGTGTTTTACCACTTTTTCTCTCAGGTAGACGTTTTCAAAAAAACCTTTAGGATTTTCTCTACCACCCCCGGATATTGTATGGCCCAGCCAGGCGCCGCAAAGCTCAAATACACCAGCGACCATGGATGTGCCCGAGCGGGGTAGCCCAAGAACAAAGATGGGGTTATCGATTGGCGCGAATGCAGAATTTGTCACTGCTCTTTACAAGTTGGTATTTTGACCGCTAGCGGGATTCTTGTAAGCAAGCTTAAGTAAATTTGTGTAATTAAATGTATTTCCTTGATGTATTTATTGGTAGCACATTCAAGTTATTGTAGCTGCACGTCGATACAGGATGTATGAGTGGATCAGACTGGTTAAATGATAACAAGGTGAGAAACCCCAACGAGCCTCAAATTAAGAAGGATCCGTTGTACTTATTGCTGCGCGAAGAAAAAATCGAAAAATTCAACAAGTACAAGGCAGCAGGTAAGACGTGTGATCTGACGAATTGTGATTTCCGCGGCTTGAATCTTCAAGGCCTGGATGCGTCTGGACTGGATTTTTCAGGATCATACTTCCGTCAGGCCGATTTGCGCGGGATTGATTTTTCAAAATCCAAACTTGAAGGGGCAAGCATACACGAAGCGAAAATCTCAGGCTGCTATTTTCCAGACAAAATAAGTGCCGACGAAATCACGATGTCGCTTATCCGCGGCACACGCATGCGTTACGACCGCAAATAAAATCTAATTTCTACGCAATAATAAATCCCGAACAATATATAAAGCTGCAATACTGCGTGCCTCTGTACACTCAGGGTGTTGTACTAATTCGTGCAGGCGGTTGAGTTTCCAAGGTATAACTTCAATTGCTTCTGGCTCGTCGCCTTCGGCGCTTTCGGGATAAAGATCCTCAGCAAGAATGATGTGAGTGGTGTGACTGATATATCCAGGTGCGATCGTCAGTGAATGTATGTGTTTTAATGCTTTTGCACCGTAACCCACTTCTTCTTTGATTTCGCGGTTGGCGGCTTCAAGCAAATCTTCACCAGGTTCGACTTTTCCTTTGGGGAGCGCAAGTTCATAGCGGTTAACCCCTGCGGCATATTCGCGGATGAGTAACACGGTTTCCGCATCTACCATTGGAAGTATCAATACTGCGCCACCTTCGCCGCTCTTTAATCGTTCATAACGTACGCGATTCCCATTGGAAAACTCTATATCAAGTTCCTGTATATGAAATATGCGGGTTTTCGCGGCAGTTGTTGCGCTGTGAACAACAGGTGCTGTTTTATCTGTTTTTTCTGACATCAGAATGGCCTTACAACTACGAGTATGGATATACCCAGTAAGATAAACACAGGAAACTCATTGAACCAGCGATAATAAACATGGCTACGTGTGTTTCTATCTTCACGAAAATCCCTGACTATTCTGGAGCAAAGGTATTGATACCCGAGCAAGATCACGACAAGTAACATTTTGGCGTGAAACCAGCCGCTAGATGAATAGGCTGCCCATGCGTAATCAAATGCCATCCATAGTCCTAGGCCGATTGCGCCAATAGATGTGAACTTCATCATCGCAAATAATTTGCGTTCCATAATTTTGAAGCGCTCTTTTCCTGCCTCGTCGTGTGTCTCCGCGTGATAAACGAACAATCTCGGCAAATAAAATATCGCTGCAAACCAACTGACGACGAAAAACACATGTATGGCTTTTACCCAAAGCATAGGGACCTCATCAATTCCTCTGTATTTGTGCCTATGATACTTGGCTTCCTAACGGGAGTCATTTTATCACTCTATCCCCTTTACGACTTTTCGGACGAGGGCTACGAACAGTGAGAATGTCCTCAAGGGTTAGGACGCCAATGATACCTGAGTGGGATACGATGTAGACGGCTTCACCTCCCGAGTCAGTTAGTAACTCATAGGCATCTTGCAAGGTCGCCTGAGCAGACAAGGCACGCGCACTGAGGCGAGTAGCCGGTACGTCAAGCAAGTTGATTTCGTCGTCTATACCGTCACGCTCTAAAAAAGCCGCCAGGTCTGAAGCGGGCATGATGTAGGCGTCCTGGTCGCTTCCACTCAAGATCCATCGTGTGCGTTTGGAAATACGAGATTTTAGTCTGGTAGTCGGTATGAGATTTTCCAGATGAACCACGGATTTTTCCATTACGCTGGTAACGCCAACCCGCCGTAGCGCTTGGGCCGCTGGGTCGTTTTTGTAATCCAAGCCTCGAGCGGCTAGCAGAGCGCGGAATACCGCTTTCTGTCCAAAGATTCGTGCAGCGGTTAGTTGTGCTATTGCAACTGCCAACATGCCGGGAAGAAGTATCTGAGGATTGTGGGTGAGCTCGAACATTGTCATCAACGCGGTGAGTGGTGCTTGAATGACCGCGCCCATCATTGCGCCTATCCCAATTAAGGCGTATTGGCCGACATGCCCCGCATCTTGTGGTGAGATATCCATGGCCAACATGCCCACCGCTCCGCCGGCCGTCGCGCCGATCACGATTGTAGGGCCTATCAGTCCTCCTGGAAGCCCGAGTCCAAGAGTGAGAGTGGTGGCAAAAAGTTTCATCAATACAATAACCAGCAAACTTGCCAGCAGTAGCTCACCTGAAAGCGCCTGGCTGACCGTATCGTATCCGATGCCCATAATTTGAGGCGCTATAATGGCGCACAACCCGGTGGCCAATCCGGCGAGAGAAAAACGCAACCACACTGGAAGTTGGCGGGCACTTAAAGTGAAGAGCAGTAACATCCGGATGAAGGCCGCCCCTAATAGACCAATGGATATGCCTGTGACAATCACCCAGGGGATTTGCTCGATGCTCATGCCGGCGTTTAGATTGCTTGCCAGCAGCGCATCGGTCCCGAATACAGTGTGAGCGATTACTGTCGCAGTAACTGCGGCAAGTATTACGGGCAGTAAAGTGCCGGTGGAGATCTCCAGTACAATAACTTCGATCGCAAAAATGACCCCTGCAATCGGGGTATTGAATGACGCAGCAATCGCGGCTGCCACGCCGCAGGCGATGAGTACCCTGCCAGCATTATTGGGGAGACGTAACCATTGACCGACGAGACTGCCACCAGCGGCCCCCAGATGTATACTCGGTCCCTCGCGGCCAACCGAGTGCCCCGAGATGATGCTAATGGCTGCGCCAAGGAACTGCGCGAGAAAATTTGATAGCGGTAGGCGTCCCTGATGGTAATCCAGGCGCTCGATTGTATGGACGACGCCGACGCTTCGTTGGTCGGTACTCAGTAACTGAAAAATTAGTCCAATTACAAGTCCGCCCAACATAGGTAACACCAACAGCACCCAGCGGGGAAGTGCCTCATAGTTCTCTGGGTTTCCATCGGGCAGAAACTGGATTTGTACGCCTTCGACGACGAGTCGAAAGGCAATAATGATGGCAGCGGCAAGAATTCCTGTGATGACACCGAGGAGGGATAGCTCGATGAGTCCCTGGTGTTCTGAGGACAAACGTAACCTGATTTTATCGAGCATGGGGCTTTTAGCTTTCCTCCGACGCATTAGAGTGGTTACCCATGCAATGCGTGTGCAGTAACGACAGAATGTTTGTTATTGAATTATAATGGAATTCTTTTAGGGTGAAAGAAATACACAATGCAATCCGATCTATGGATATTGTTTGGAAGTGCGTTTGTTTCTTCCACGCTCCTGCCAGGGGGGTCTGAGGCGCTGTTACTGTACTATGCGACGAGGGGGGAGCAGGATGTTTTGTCTTTGTGGCTGGTAGCGACTACGGGTAACACCCTGGGAGGAATGACATCGTGGGGCGTCGGGCGGATAATTCAGTGGCGCTTTCCCGGTAAACGGCTGCAGGATGATAAGCATCGACGGGCGCTAGAGCGGGTCGAAAAATGGGGAAGCCCGTTTTTATTGTTGTCTTGGCTACCTATTATAGGCGACCCCCTTTGCGTCGCCGCCGGCTGGCTGAAGGTGAACGCAATCAAGGCATTGATTTTTATTGCTATAGGCAAGGCTGGACGTTACGCATTTTTGCTTTTGTTGACGTAGTTAGGTATTTTCCTGTTATAAAATAGATAATTAGACCGTTATACCTAATTGATAATACAAATTTAACCGAAGTGGTCTATTGTTCGTTTATGCATATTCTCAGACTTCCTGAAAACCACAATGGCCGAGATATCGTAGTAGGCGACATCCATGGTCACTTCGACGAATTCGAAGAATTACTTCAAGTTACTCGATTTGATACCAGCCGCGACAGACTTCTTAGCGTGGGCGATTATATCGATCGTGGCCCCCACAGTGAGCGCGCGTTGGAGTATCTTGAGCAGCCCTGGTTTTACTCAGTCAAAGGCAATCACGAGGCCATGCTTTCCGCTGCACAGAATTTTGAGCCGGGAATTTATGAGCTTTGGATGCGCAATGGCGGTGAATGGGCAGAGAATGTCGACGAAGACGTGCTCGATCGCTTGGCTGAGATTTATCAACAGCTTCCCTATGTGATTGAGGTTCCATCACGTCACGGCAAAGTTGCTATTGTTCATGCGGATATTCCAGAGTTTGCCAAGTGGGATGATTTTGTCTTTGATCTGGAAATCAATAACCAGGACGACAAACTACTACAAACTATGCTCTGGTCACGGTCGACGTATCGTCGCTTGCGATTGACTAAACTCTATCCAAATTGCTATCCACCCCCAATGGTTGAGGGGGTGCATAGAATTTACCTTGGTCATAGCATCGTTGCAGAACCAGTGGAATTTGGATCTTTCTACTTTATCGATACGGGCGCGTATGCCAATGGTCAGTTAACTGCTGTCGATATCAATTCCCAGGAAGTTTATTCTATCGGTGTGATGAATTACGCCATCGGCTATTGAATTTCGAAACTCGTTTTCTGTTCGGCAAGCCAGTCTGCTGTGCGCATGTTAGAATAGGCGCCCATTTTTGATGTTCAGTGCAGACAATATGCGCATTCGCGAAATCCCCTATAATTACACCTCGTATTCAGATCGTGAGATTGTTATCCGGTTTTTGGGTCCGCGTGGCTGGGAAATACTGGAAGAATTGAGAGTGGCCCGCAAGACCGGGCGTTCAGCACGTATGTTGTTTGAGGTGCTGGGCGATATGTGGGTTATCAAACGCAACCCGTATATTCAGGACGATTTGCTGAAAAACCGCCAGCGCCGAGACTCACTGGTGCACGCTCTACATCACCGTCTTGATCAGGTCGGTGAGCGTGCCGATCAAAACTCCCTAACATTAGAGCTGATCAACCTGGCTCGCGCTGCTGTGGCAGAGTTTGAGGCCTGGTTTTCACATCAATGGGATATGCGCAAGGAAGTCACGCGCAAGCTTTCCCGCTGTACAGGCAAAGACAATATCGATTTTGGCGGACTCGCCAAGGTCGCGCACGTCACAGACGCTACCGATTGGCGTGTGGAGTTTCCCTTTGTCGTCATCTATCCCGATACCGAATCAGAGGTTCGTGACATCGTTGCCGCATGTATCGAGTGCGGCCTTACGATAGTGCCGCGCGGTGGTGGAACCGGTTATACCGGTGGCGCTATTCCTTTATTTGAAAATACTGCAGTAATCAATACGGAAAAGCTCGAAGCCTTGAGTGGTGTCGAATTTCGACAAATCGAAGGTGTTGAGCATCCCGTGGCAACGATACGCGCTGAATGTGGCGTGGTGACGCGTCGCGTTGCCGATGCGGCGGAAGAAGTTGGGCAAATTTTCGCGGTCGATCCCACATCGATTGATGCGTCGACCATCGGCGGCAATATTGCTATGAACGCTGGTGGTAAAAAGGCAGTGCTTTGGGGTACGACGATAGACAATCTGGTCTCCTGGCGCATGGTGACGCCGGATGCAAAGTGGATGGAGGTTGAGCGAATTGGACACAACCTCGGAAAAATCCATGAACAAAAAGAAGTGCGATTTCGCGTTTCACGCTTTGAAGCGGATGGCCACACCTCGGCTGGTGAGCCGTATGAAATAAAAATGCCTGGTTCGGCGTTTCGCAAGCTTGGTTTGGGTAAAGATGTTACCGATAAATTTCTAGGCGGGTTACCGGGTGTACAAAAAGAAGGCTGCGATGGCCTGATTACTTCTGCTTACTTTATTTTGCATCGTATGCCCGCATTTACACGGACGGTTTGTTTGGAGTTTTTCGGACATGATTTGTCGCGGAGCGTACCTGCAATCGTCGAGATAAATGACTATCTTAAGCAGGCAAAATCGGTTTGTCTTTCAGGTCTGGAACATCTGGATGAGCGATATGTAAAAGCCGTGCGTTACACCACAAAGGCAGCACGGAGAGAGATGCCAAAGATGGTGTTGATCGCAGACATCTCTGGTGAGGATGAACAGCTAGTTGCAGCTGCTGCGGAGGCTGTCGTGGCGATGACGCAGAATCGTGATGGCGAGGGCTTTGTTGCGGTGAGTCCGGAAGCCAGGCGCCGATTCTGGTTGGATCGTACGCGTACAGCGGCGATAGCAGCGCATACCAATGCGTTCAAAATCAACGAAGACGTTGTTATTCCTCTGGACAAACTGGCGGAATATACAAGAGGTGTCGAGCGAATCAATATCGAACAGTCGATAAAAAATAAGCTGCAAATTGTCGACGCGGTACGCGATTACATACGCTCAGATTGGTATGAATTGCGGATGGCCGATGGCTATGAAGCAAACGACGAGTCCGACGTAATTCTAGAAGGAAAAAAACAGGCTGCATACGAAGTATTGGATAAAGTAGAAACTCGTTGGCGCGCGTTTTTAGAGAATTTCGATGCTCCAGCTAAAACGCTTGAGACATTCTATTCGCCAGCTACGATACCACTGTGCCGAGAAAATGATACGGTGCTTGATTTGTTGCTTAGACGTGATCTGCGTATCAGTTATCGCCGTTCAGTCGAACAAGCCGTAAAGGAAATTTTCGCGGGTAGAGACTTAGAAAGTATTCGGGCTCGTTTCGACGATGTGCATCAGAAGATCCGTAGTAGTCGGTTATTTGTTGCTACCCATATGCATGCGGGTGACGGCAATGTTCATACAAATATTCCTGTGCATTCGAATGACTACACGATGCTTCGTGAGGCAGATCATATCGTCGATCAGGTTATGGCTCTCGCTGAAAATCTAGGCGGAGTTATTTCGGGTGAACACGGCATAGGTATCACCAAGTTTCAATATTTAAGCAAGGATGCAATTGCATCCTTCGCTCGCTACAAGCAACAGATTGATCCGCAGGGTTGGTTTAATCGAGGAAAATTATTGGAAGGCGGGAATCTCGATGACGCGTACACACCCTCTCTTCGCTTGGTTCAGCAAGAAGCAATCATCCTGGAAGAGAGTGAACTTGGCGCGTTAAATGACGATATTCGTCACTGTCTTCGATGTGGTAAGTGCAAACCGGTCTGTAATACGCACATTCCAAGAGCGAATCTTTTGTATTCTCCCAGAAACAAAATTCTCGCAACCGGACTGATCATAGAGGCGTTCCTTTACGAAGAACAAACGCGTCGTGGTGTATCGGTTCTGCATTTTGATGAGATGAATGACGTCGCCGATCATTGTACGGTTTGTCATAAATGTTTTAATCCCTGTCCTGTCAATATCGATTTTGGTGACGTAACAACGCGTATGCGCAATATCTTGCGCGCGCGCGGCCAAAAGAAATCCAATATCGGAACGAAAATGTCAATCGCATTTCTCAATGCGACAGATCCTTCTGTTATAAAGGGTATGAGAAAGGGTTTGATTGAATGGGGTTACAAGGCGCAACGCATTGCGCATACCGCTGCCAAGAGTGTTGGTGTGGTGAAACAACAAAAACGGCCGGAATCGACAACAGGGCGTACGCCAATAAAAGAGCAAGTTATACATCTCATTCGCAAGCCGATGCCTTCGCAGTTACCAGCAAAAACAACACGTGCGTTGTTGCGTATCGAAGATAATAAAACTGTTCCTATCCTGCGCGATCCAGCGAAAGTAAACGATGATAGTGAAGCGGTGTTCTATTTCCCGGGTTGTGGATCCGAACGTCTATTTAGTCAGATTAGTCTGGCGACGTTGGCAATGTTATATGACGCAGGTGTTCAGACCGTGTTGCCTCCCGGTTATCTCTGCTGTGGTTATCCGCAGACTTCGACCGGTGATGAAGTTAAAGGCAAAAAAATTACGACGGAAAATCGCGTTTTGTTTCACCGTGTTGCGAATACGTTGAATTTTCTCGATATAAAAACGGTGATTGTTTCCTGTGGTACTTGTATGGATCAATTGCTGAAGTATGAATTCGAGCGCATTTTTCCCGGATGTCGTCTAATGGATATTCATGAATATTTGTTGGAAAAAGGCTATGGATTAAAGGAAAGTGACGGAATCAAATATATGTATCACGACCCTTGTCATACACCTATGAAGTTGCAAAATCCCCAGAAAGTTGCTTCAGGTTTAATGGGGCAGGAAGTGCTTTTGTCAGAGCGTTGCTGTGGCGAAGCAGGAACTTTTGCCGTGTCACGGCCAGATATCGCGACGCAGGTGCGTTTTCGTAAGCAGGAAGAGCTTAGTAAAGGTATTGAGTCGTTGGTCGGTAAGCCTAAAGCGAAGAAAGGGGAGGTCAAAATGTTAACCTCTTGTCCGGCGTGTATGCAGGGCTTGTCACGCTACAAAAACGATACAGGCTTAACAACGGACTATATTGTAGTCGAACTTATCAAGCAATTGATGGGCGACGACTGGCAAAAAGCTTTCATCGAAAAGGCTAACAACGGCGGAATTGAACAAATATTATTGTAGTGATTAACGAGAGAAGGATTACATCGTGAGGATGTCAGCAGAAGAATTTCGGGCCTGGGATAATAAGCGTATAACCTTGTTGGGGATGTCTGGTGTAGGTAAGACTCGCTTGGCAACGATGTTGCGAAGCAGTGATTGGTTTCACTTTTCTGGGGATTACCGAATTGGGACTCGCTATCTGGATGAGCCGATACTCGACAATATTAAACAACAGGCAATGCAGGTTCCATTTCTGCGTGATCTTTTGAGATCTGATTCGATCTATATTAGAAACAATATTACAGTTGATAATCTTCAGCCCGTCGCCAGTTTTTTAGGGAAGTTGGGTAATCCGGAGTTAGGAGGTTTGCCTCTAGAGGAATTTAAACGGCGTCAACGACTGCATCACGTTGCGGAAGTCGCGGCTATGAAAGATGTTCCAGAATTCTTACGCAAAGCCCAGGAAATATACGGCTATAAACATTTCATCAATGACGGTGGCGGTAGTGTATGTGAGCTTGATGATCAAAGTGTCATTGATGTACTTAGAGAGAATACCTTAGTCGTATACATAAAGGCGACCAGGGATGATGAAAAAGAGCTTATTCGACGAGCAGAGAAGGCGCCAAAGCCACTGTATTATCGCGAAGCCTTTCTCGATGAACAATTAGCGGAGTTTCTAAAAGAGCGCTCTCTGGATTTCGTGGCGCAAATTGATCCGGATGATTTTGTCCGCTGGATGTTTCCACGTCTATTTTACGCGCGCATTCCTCGATATGAAGCCATTGCCGATAGCTATGGATATACCATTTCGACTAAAGAATTGGCAGGAGTGTCGGACGAAGCGAGTTTTATTGAATTGGTAGCGGATGTATTAGCGCGTAGCAAGTGATAGGAACGGAAAATTATGCCATTAGTCGCGCATTCTAATTTGCCTAGTTTTGATCGCTTACGTTGCGATGGTGAGATAATCATGTCGCCTGAACGCGCACGTATGCAGGACATTCGTGAGATTCATATTGGCCTGTTAAATATGATGCCCGATGCTGCATTGTCAGCAACAGAGCGTCAGTTTTTTCGTCTGATCGGGGGAAGTAATCACGTTGTCCAGTTTTATGTGCACCCTTTTTCGCTAAAGGAAATTGATCGTTCAAGTGAAGGGCAAGCCTATATAGATCAATACTACGAATCTTTCGATGACATAAAACGCGAAGGATTGGATGGCTTGATTATCACTGGCGCCAACGTAACTAAGCCGGATCTGTCTGCAGAAGCGTTTTGGGAGCCTTTGAGTGAGATTATGTCGTGGGCTTATGACAATGTGACCTCGACCTTGTGTTCGTGTTTGACCACCCATGCGGTTATGCAATTTCGTTATGGACAAGTGCGTAGACGCTTATCGGAAAAACGCTGGGGTGTTTTTCCTCATCGGGTTATTGATCGTTTGCATCCATTGGTAACCGGTGTTAATACACGATTCGACGTGCCCCATTCTCGTTTTAATGAAATTACACGAGAGCAATTCGAACAGTCGGGTCTGAATGTATTGGTTGAAAGCGAAGAAGCGGGGGTGCACCTGGCCGTGAGTGAGGACGGTTTTCGGACTGTTTTCTTCCAAGGTCACCCAGAATATGACACGATTAGCTTGCTAAAAGAGTACAAGAGAGAAGTGAAGCGATATTTTGTGGGTGACTTGGATGAGTATCCGCCTGTACCGCGTCACTATTTTTCAAAGCAGGTAAAAGCAGTAGCGGATGAATTTCGTGCGATGGTAGAAAACGCCAAGCGCAAGAAATTGCAGTTTCCCGATTTTCCAGAACAATTTATTGAGGCTACTCTTGATAATACCTGGCGAGATACCGCTGAGGCAGTGATTAATAATTGGGTAGGTAAGATATATCAGCTTACCAACCAGAATCGGCTATTGCCTTTTATGGAAGGCGTTGACCCGGCGAATCCGCTAGGCTTGGAAAGAAAAAAGTAATCATATATAGCGAGTGAAGTGAAATGAAAGATATCAAGAATCTGGTAATTTACGGTGGGGGATCATTCTTAGTGATACTACTGGTCGTTGCATTGGCGTCCAGTAATGTTATTTCCTCAAGTACAGTTGGGTATATCTCAATTCTGGTAGTGATCGTTTTGCCGGTAGTTTTTAGCGTTTTTCTTGCTAAGAAAGAACGAAGTAAACAGGCTCGGGATACAAAGTAAGTGATGTGGCAAAAAAGGGCGCGATTACGCGCCCTTTTTTATGTTTAGCCATGTGTCTAGTTGCTGGCAAAACTAAACACGGCGCGGCGGTTTTTGCTCCAGAATTGCTCGGAATGTCCATCTTGTTCGGGGCGTTCTTCACCATAGCTTACAGTTTTGACCTGCTGTTTGGATACGCCTTTCAGCTCTAGCAGTTGCTTGATACTGTGCGCGCGTTTTTCCCCTAGCGCCATGTTGTATTCACGAGTGCCTCTTTCATCAGCATGGCCTTCCAATACCACCGCGATATCCGGATTGTTCATCAGATATTGCGCTTGACGATCTACGATGCGTTTTGCGGCATCGGAAAGATCGCTTGAATTAAATTCAAAATAAATGACATTTTTTCCACCTTCGTCAATGGTGTTTGCACTAGAAGATGTTGATGCGACGGTGGAGTCTTCAGTGCTAATGTCCTGGCCACTGATGGTTTCCTGCGTGGCTGCGTTACCTTGAACAGCTGTATTGCTGTCATCGGGTGTCTTGGATCCACCTTTTGACGTACAAGCACTGGTGACAAAAATTGTGGTCAGACTGAGTAATATCAAAATCGACTTTAGGTGAGTCATGGCTATTCCCCTTTATCTCAATTATTAGCACTTACAGATTGAATCCTTACGCTCGCGGCAAATATAGCATAGCGTACGGTAAAAATTAATTCACACGTGCTCATAAGAGACAACGTTTGCTATGTTTAACACATATAATGGGAAGACCATATAAAAAAACCACGGTTCCAGTATGATATGGAAATGTGTGAATTTATTGACAAAATATGTATTGATTGGAGAGTGATGATGAAAAAGTTCCATCTTTTTATTGCTTTTGCGACATTGTCGCTGATTCTGGCTTGCACCGAAGAGCAGCAAAACAAAATCAGTCGGATCGGAGTAACCTGGTTGGAAGGAAATTATCGTGTCACTTTCGCAGAAGGTAACCACTTGAAGCAGTGGACGATCAAAGATAGCAAGGTAACGTCGGAGCCAGCAAAAGGATATTACTATTTCTGGGCCCAGGAGAATGGACGTACGATCTACGTACAGACGCCGATTTCCAGAACGTATATTGAAGAAGTCAAATAGTGTCGTCGTTGCGAGTCAGTTTTTCCAAGGTTCTCAGGTAATGCAATGCTTGCTCACGATTCTCACCGCATGTTTCTGGTGAAGGTTGGAAGCCGGCGCATACTACCGGACGACTTTGATGATGGAAAATTTGACAACGCATCTCCATATCGAGATGAATGCAAGGGGTGTCAGCAGGCTTTCCGTGCGCCATTCCAGGTATCCGGGAGGTGATTGACGGCGCAATGCAACACGCGCCACAGCCTGAACGGCAATCAAACTGACTTGTCATTAATTTGTTTAGTCTCTAGGGAAGTCAACTTTTCGCGGACTGATTTCGGTGTTTGGCACCTTCAGTTTGCAAGCGCGCAAAGGCATCGCGTATTGAGGCTAGCACAATTTGTTCTGGTATGGTCGCAGTTTCTGCGTATTTCCTGAGTAATTCAGTCATCTCACGAGCGACACGGCCATATTCAGGGGCGTCGAATGTACCTGCAGAGCCAGCGATAGTATGAGTTAGGCGGAAAAGTTCTTGTACATCATGACTATTGCATTGCGACGAGCTAAGGCGGGCAATAAGCGCGTTGATGCTTTCGGCCTGTACTAGCATCTCCTTCCGATATGCCGACTTCAGTTCGTCTAGTCGTTGCTCAAAAATCTGTTTTGGAATACTACTCATGGGTAAATAATCTAAATTGGTGAAAAAGTGTACGAAATATCGAGCAATTTGTATTTCCTTACTCACAATGCCTGATATCGGCTCGTATTCGTAAAACCTTGAAGTAGATTGTGGGAAATATGACGTTCGATTTAGAACGTCTTGTCTAAAGTAGGTCAATTTAATAAAGATTAGGTTTTTCGCAGCCAAATATTCGACAATACAGTTTGGCGAATTGACAGGCGAGGAAAAGATTCATATGAGCCATGTCGTCGATTGAGTATCGATGCACGGGAAATATTTAGGCAAAACATATATGCCGTTTAACCCTGGCTTATAATGTCTACCACAAAAGGGAGTTGTTGATGAAAACTAAAACAATTGTTCTGGCAGCGATTGTATTTTTTTGTTCTTTTTTGAGCTTGTCCGTTCAAGCGTTTGAAGTAAAGAATAGGCTCAGTTTGCGTATTAATCCGATTGGCTTAGTCGGTGCTGTGTTTAGCGGTGATGTGATGTTGAAGGTATGGCCACAGGTGGCTGTTGGTCCAGTGTTCGCTTATCAGGATTTTGACTTTTCGGGCGCCTCAAGCAAGCTGCTGGGAACAGGTATGCGTATCGAATGGTATTTTGACGAAGCATTACAGAACGGTGGCTATGTTGGTTTGTTGTCTACATACGCACAAACCGAAAACTCAATTACGGAACAAGCCAAGCGCTATTCGAGAGCGGGTAGGGACTTGCGAATTGTTGGCATGATTGGCTATTTATGGCGTTGGGATAATGTGACATTTAATTTAGGAATTGGCGGTGGCTACACGTCTTTTGGAAACCCGGACTTGATTGCAGATGACGGCGCAGTATTTGACATGCCAATTAAGTTTCCAGATTCCCATGTTGCGGTAAATATGGATATCAGTCTTGGTTGGGTGTTTTAGCGCGAGAGAATATGTTAACTGCGCACTTGTTTTATCGTAAGTCAGTAAATAGAACGTAATTCTGTTTGATGGCTATCGGCTTCGCTGAGATGGGTGCGTACTAGCTCTGCAGGCATCGTTTTTTAGGCTGTGTTTTTATCCGCGTTGTAGATAAACAAGCAATCTTCAGGTTTTGTTTTACATATAGTGTCACGACTTGAAGGTAATACCTTTAACCGTTCAACATAGCATCCTGTAGTGATAAATGTTTATCCTGCCGGGAGTATTCTGCTTTTTCTGTTGTCTGACACCGCTAGTGTCTCAGATGCAGATGTGATGACTCCAGATTTTAAGGGATGAGCAGCGACAGTGTTTGATGCTCCTCGTATTTTGGAAACAGTCTATGCTTTAAAGGCGGGGTTTATGGAATATAACCATTTCCGAGATCAGTTTGGGAAAGCGCAATGCAGTTAACTGTATGTGTCAACAAGTCGTGCTTCAATTTGTCATTTGAAATATTAAGTAGATTGGTTTTAACTCATTGAATAGTTAATTGAAAGTATTGGCTTCTAAAAGTTGGATGTTGATGCTAAGAGCAGGTTAAGTGGTATCGTGTATACATTGCCATCTTGCAGTAAAAAGTGTTAAAAGGTCTTGATAATGAAAAAGGATTTGTGGCTGCTATTAGGGCTTTTATATGCGTTTACATCGACGTCTGTACGCGCATCACCTGTAGTATTGGATTCCGAGTTCTTAGCTCCCGGTGAGAGCGGGGTATCTTTCGAATATTTGCTCTTTTCTTCCAAGGCTGACGGCTTTTTCTCAACCAGTCTTATATCTGCTGTTTATAAAAGTGAATTGCTCCGTAACGCGGCTATAGCTCGATATCAATTGGGTATCGGTGATGCAGTTAATGTCACCGCTGCAATCCCATACCAGATTTTTGTTCATCAGAATGAATCATTGGAAAACAAACTCAAAAGAGTTGAATATCGTGTGACCGGCAAAGGTTTCATGGATCCCTCTATTAGAATTAAAGCCAGACTGGCCAATAAAAAGTTATTGAGCATATCCAGCTTTGCATCGGTCAGCATTCCTGTTGCCGACGACACAATCGCGATTGCAGAAATTAAAGAGGATGATGTAATCATTCAAAATGGAAAACCAGGTGCAGCCGGTCAAGGAAATATTGATTTGGATGCAGGCTTTTTTCTATTGTCCAAGCTCAATCATTGGCTCAAGGTGCAAACTGTCCTTTCCTATAATTATTCTGCAAGCAAATTGAGCGGTGGAGCTAAGGTTGACCAAGGTGATTCTCTGAATTTTTCTCTGACTAGTCTGATGAATATAAAGAGTTGGTTGGCGTTATCCGTTGAGGGAAGGGCAGGACACCAGTTTGAGGGAAATAGCGGTAGTTTAATATCATTGTCATCGCAATTTGTCGGCGTCTCAGCAGGATTGCATTTACGACCGTTCAAGAATTTACTGATTGGTATCCAAGGGGGATATGGTCGTGTTTTGGGATTGAGGCGCGTTGATCAGGCAAACGATCTGAGTTACCGTATAGATAATTCAGTTGCCCCAGCCGGTGGCTTTAGAATCTCGCACAGTTTCTAATAAACTTCGAGACAAACATGCAGAAGTTTAAATTGGTGGCTATGCCCTGATTCGAACAGGGGACCCCATCATTATGAGTGATGTGCTCTAACCAGCTGAGCTACATAGCCACGCGAGGAAGGCGAATTTTGCGGATTTAGGCCCTGTTTGTCAAGGACAGGGGGGTGTTACTTCCCGTCACACTATAAGGTACTGATAATCAGACATTAAAACGGAAGTGCATTACATCGCCGTCCTGAACAATATATTCTTTGCCTTCCAAACGCCATTTTCCAGCCTCTTTTGCACCCGCTTCACCTTTTAGTTGTACGTAATCGTTGTAGGCGATTACTTCAGCACGGATGAAGCCTTTCTCGAAGTCTGTATGGATGACGCCAGCAGCCTGAGGGGCTGTGGAGCCTATCTTGATCGTCCAGGCGCGGACTTCTTTTACGCCAGCGGTGAAATAGGTCTGAAGCCCAAGTAGTTTATAGCCTGCGCGGATTACCCGGTTCAGACCTGGCTCTTCCAGTCCCAGGTCAGAGAGAAACTCACCTTTCTCGGCATCATCCAGTTCTGCAATCTCGGCCTCGATAGCAGCGCAGACAGGCACAATCTCGGCCCCCTCTTTCTGTGCCAATTCGCTTACAGCGTCCAGCAGGGGATTATTGGTGAAGCCGTCGTCAGTTACGTTGGCGATATACATAGTGGGTTTGATGGTCAGCAGATGAAGTTCCCTGATCAAAGCCAATTCGTCATCATTCAATGCCATTGCCCGAACTGGCTGGCCGCTATCAAGATGCTCTCGAACCCGGTCGAGCAAGTTCTTTTGCGCGATGGCTTCCTTGTTACCACTCTTGGCATTCTTGGCGGCACGTAGAATCGCCTTCTCCACGGTTTCGAGGTCTGCTAATGCTAGCTCAGTATTGATAACGTCAATATCGCGCAACGGATCGACGCTACCGGATACGTGAGTAATGTCATCGTCGATAAAGCAGCGAACCACGTGTGCAATTGCATTGGTTTCGCGGATGTTGGCGAGAAATTTATTGCCCAGGCCTTCACCCTTGGATGCCCCTTCGACCAGGCCTGCGATATCTACAAACTCCATCGTGGCGGGAATCGTCTTTTGCGGTTTCACGATTTCGATTAAAGGGTTGAGTCTATAGTCTGGAACGGAAACAATTCCGACATTGGGTTCTATAGTACAGAAGGGATAGTTGGCAGACTCGATACCGGCCTTGGTGAGGGCGTTGAATAGAGTGGATTTGCCTACATTAGGAAGTCCAACGATGCCGCATTTAAAGCCCATATCCAGTTTCCTTATCTTAATGTGTTGTTGCTGTGAAGTTTATTAGTCGCCTTCTGGATTTCACCAGCGACCAGCTCTGGCAAAACGCGTATCGCATCATCGAGTGAGCGATCAATTAATTCACGTTCGCCTTGAGGTGTCCGGCCTAGTACGTGTCCCGTAACTTGTTCACGATGTCCCGGGTGGCCAACGCCGATACGCAAACGTAAAAATTCTTTATTGTTTCCCATGCGCGCAATGATATCGCGCAGACCATTGTGGCCGCCATGGCCACCACCGAGCTTCAGTCTGACGATCCCAGGTTCGAAATCGAGCTCGTCATGAGCAATCAGCATGGCGCAAAGCGGTAATTTATAAAAGGTAGCGACGGCGGCAACGCTTTGTCCACTACGATTCATAAAAGTAGTAGGTTTGAGCAAGAAGATCTTTTCCCCCTGCGCGTTGAATTGCGCAAGTTCGCCAAAGAATTTACTTTCTGGTTTGAAAGACACGCCATGCGCGCGAGCGATTTCGTCTACGAACCAAAAACCCGCATTGTGTCGCGTTGTCTCGTATTCTTTACCGGGGTTACCCAGTCCAACGATAAGTGTAATAGGATCAGCCATGGCGCGTATTCTACAACGAAAAACGCCCCACACGCGTTGGCATGTGGGGCGTTTTCAACTGAAGTGGATATTATTCTCCGCCTTCCTCTGTTGCAGCGGCGCCTTCGCCGCTGGCGGCTGCGTCGTCACTGCCCTTCTTCTTGTGGATAGATACAACAGGTAGGTCATGGTCTGCGCCATGGCTAAGTTGTACTGACTCCACGCCAGAAGGTAGTTTCAGGTCGCTAATGTGTAGTGTTTGCTCAAGGCTCAGGCCGGAAACATCGACTTCAATGAATTCTGGGAGGTCTTTCGCCAAACAGATGATTTCCAGGTCAGACATATTGTGAGAAATCAGTCCGCCTTCCTTAACACCAATCGCAGATTCTTCGCCAGTGAAATGCAAAGGCACATGCATGTGCAGTTTTTCTTTTTCATTGACGCGTTGAAGGTCGAGATGCAGGGCCTTAGGTTTGAAAGCGTGGCGCTGAACATCCTTCAATACTGCTTTGGTTGGTTTGCCATCAATCTTGATCGTCAGAACCGAAGCATAGAATGCTTCGTTTTCAAGCGACTTGATGACATCGTCATGGTTAAGTGTCAGAGAGACAGGATCTACTCCACCGCCGTACATAACGGCAGGTACTTTATTGGCGTGACGCAGGCGGCGGCTCGCACCTTTCCCCACATCGTCACGCGATTGTGCTTCTAGAACAAAGTTCGTGCTCATGGTTTACTCCTCATTGCACTGGTTTAATCAGCCTCCCCCGCGACCAGGTTCGGCGCATATTCGACAGCAGGAAAACCTGGTGTCGGAATTCGTTTAATCAATAAATAGCGAGCTGACCGATTCTTCCATGTGGATGCGGCGCATGGTTTCGGCCAGCATCTCGGCAATGCTCAACTGACGTATACGCGAACATTCGCGTGCTTCACTCCTTAACGGAATAGTGTCAGTTACGACTAATTCATCCAGTTTGGATGACTCGATATTCTCAATGGCACGACCGGAAAGTACCGGGTGCGTACAGTAGGCGACCACTTTTGCTGCCCCGTGTTCTTTAAGTGCGTCTGCGGCTTTGCACAGCGTCCCTGCGGTATCGACGAGATCATCCACCAATACACAGGTGCGATCTTCGACATCGCCGATAATGTGCATAACCTTGGCAACGTTCGCCCTTGGACGACGCTTGTCGATAATGGCAAGGTCGGCATCACCTAAACGCTTTGCTAGTGCTCTCGCGCGAACCACGCCACCGACGTCTGGCGAAACGACCATAAGATCTGGGTATTTTTGTCTCCAGATATCGCCCAGCAATATCGGCGATGCGTACACATTGTCCACCGGGATATCAAAAAACCCCTGAATCTGGTCCGCATGCAAATCTATAGTCAGTACGCGATCCACCCCTGTGCCGGCAATCATGTTGGCGACCATCTTGGCCGTGATCGGTACACGAGCAGAGCGTGTGCGACGATCCTGTCTGGAATAGCCAAAATACGGGATTACCGCGGTGATGCGTTGTGCAGATGCCCTATGCATGGCATCCACCATGATCATCAATTCCATGAGATTGTCATTGGCTGGCTGACAAGTGGGTTGGACGATAAACACATCCTGACCACGAACATTGTCGAGTATCTCGACAGTGATTTCGCCATCGCTAAATTTATCTACATGCGCCTTGCCAAGCGGAAGGCTGAGGAAGTGGGCAATATCCCGGGTGAGCTGCGGATTGGCGTTGCCTGTGAACACCATCATGCGACCGTCGGACACTCTAATCACCCTTGTATAACGAATTAGCCGGGTTGCAGAACCTGAAGTTCTTTCCAGCCGGTAGCGATATTGCTACCCGCCCTGTGTTTGTGGTTTTCCAACAGGATTACTCGGACGTACGTTGTCCTCAGCCCCTTCGGGGTCGCGCAGCGCGCGTTCAAAATCACTCCTGGCGATTTTGTCGAACCTTCACGGTTCCATCCTGGTGGTAGAGACTGTCTGCCTTTTCTGGCATTAGTATCTATGTGCCTTCAAAATTATGGCTGGGCCGCCAGGATTCGAACCTGGGAATGCTGGAATCAAAATCCAGTGCCTTACCGCTTGGCGACGGCCCAATTAAACCTGTTTAGATGCATAGAACATCTTATGTATAGGGGTCTCATTCATCCCCTTGGCCAGTATGGCCTGCCACCCGTTGGGTAGCTCGGACAAGCATGCTTCTGCTCGTATCTTGTCGCTAAATGCCGCGAACACGCAGGCACCAGTGCCCGTCATGCGGCTGGGGGCGTAATTTTCAAGCCAGTTAATGGCTTCCTTCACCGCCGGGTAGTGTTGCTCAACCAAAGGTTGACACACATTCACCGTTGCCCCGGAAAGAAAGTCGCGTATTGTGATCGGATGTTGGTTTCGTGTCAATTGTGGAGAGGAAAATATTTGGCCTGTGTTGACGTGAACATTCGGTTTGATGACAACAAACCAGGGCTCATCCAGGCAGACTGTTTCCAGCTTTTCGCCTACGCCTTCTGCCCAGGCAGCTCTGCCAAAGATGAAAATGGGTACGTCAGCGCCTAGCTGTAAACCAAGACTGGCCAGTTGTGCCAAGCTCAATTCAGTCTCCCAGAGTAAGTTTAGCGCCAATAGCGTGGTTGCCGCATCGGAGCTGCCCCCACCCAGTCCTCCGCCCATTGGTAGCTGTTTATCCACTCGTATTACGCATCCCCGTTTGCAATCGGTGAAAGACTGCAGCAGCCGTGCAGCTCGAATGATAAGGTCTTCGGATTCGGGAATTCCATGCACTTCATTTTTGCGTGAAATGCTGCCGTCCGTATTGGGCTCAAAATAAAGGTAATCGCAGGTGTCGATAAATTGAAAAATCGTCTGTAGCTCATGATATCCGTCGGCGCGTCGGCCGGTAATGTGTAAGAACAGATTGAGCTTTGCCGGGGCGGGCCAGGCGTAGTCGGGTAAGCGCCAGTTTTCCTGGTGTTGTCTATTCATCAAACTTCCACTGGTCAAGCACGAGCCGAATACGAATTTCAGAATTGCTCAGGACAATTTTGCGCGGCAGGAAAACATCACCGCGTTGTGTATATTGTTGGAATTTTACATCCCAGTGTGGATGGCGGATATGGTTAATCCTGCCTTCTTCATCAAGAGTGACTTTTTGTGTATCCCCTAATGGTTGCGGAAGTCCCAAGACCCAGAATCGTAGGCCGTCAAATGGGATATGCCAACCGATATAGCGTGAAAGCAGGGTTTCGGCGTTGCCATTATGGTGTTTGCTGCCGCTTCCCATGTCGAGCAGGGCATTCTTATCGTCACCACGCAGCAAAATAGCGCCCTGATTTAATGGGCCGGCAAGTTGGATTGAATAATTGGCGAGTTGCTGTTGCCACCAGATGGAGCCGCTCCAGGCATCATTCTCCATCGAGGCGCCAAAACGTCCGCTTAACTGCCAGCTGTCTTTGTGTGCGTTAATCTGATCTCGGTGTTGTTGCCATAAGGCAAACTGTTGTTCGTTGGCGTTAATGAACTGAGGTTTTACCTGTATGCCGGTGCAAGCCGCAAGAGCCGAACAAAGAACAAGCAGCGCAAATGCACGCATTAGTGGCCAAATCGTTTCATGGTCTGGAGTAATACTTCGTTGTCGCCAAATTGTTCTCTGGCCTCATCCCATACTTGACGTGCCTCGCTTGTCTGACCGGACACAAATAGGGCCTCACCCAAGTGTGCTGCAACCTCACCGTCGCGAATCATGGTATAGGCCTGACGCAAGAGTTCCACCGCTTTGTCATGCTGTCCAAGGCGGAAGTATACCCAGCCCAGACTGTCAATAACCGCTGGATCCTCGGGCTCAAGTTCCATGGCTCTCTTGATGTGCTGCAGTGCTTCTTCCAGGCGATTCGTGCGGTCAGCAAGCGTGTATCCAAGTGCGTTGTGTGCGGCGGCGTTATCTGGTTCGCGTTGCAGAACAAACTGGAGATCTTCTATGGTTACATCAATGCGATCCAGCTTTTCGGCTACCAGCGCGCGCGAGTAAAGCAGATCGATGTCGTTTCTGAATTCGTCGAGTCCACGAGAATATAAATTGTAGGCATCTTTGAATTGTCCGGCGTTCTTTAGCAGATTGCCTTCAAATATCAGGATCTCCTTTTTCTCTTCCAGCGTTTTGATTTCCAGTGCGCGGATGTGCTCCAGGGCTTCATTGAGTGAGTTAGAGCGCGCTAATACGGAGGCAATACGCAACTGTGAGTCCAGGTAATATTCGCCACTGGAGATTCGGTTATACCAATTGAGCGCATCGGAATCGTTTTCTTTTTGCTCAGCAATCTGTCCGAGGTAATACATCACCTGTGAAGAACTTTTACCCATCTTGTATAACTGGCGCAGGTATCCGTCTGCCTCATCGAGTTGTTTAAACTGCATGGAAAGCATGGCTAGCGTGAACAAAACATCTTCATTGTCCGGCATTTTAACTGCAAGCAGTTCAAATTGACTGCGGGCTTCTTCAAGGCGACGTACGTCAACTAGTGCACGGGCATAGGTCAGGCGGACACCATCTTCGCTGGGGTGGCTCTTGAGGTATTTTGCAAGATAGGTGAGCGCTTCTTCACTACGACTTAACTGAATGAGTACGCGTGCTCTAAGGGTGATAGCGTCTATCCAGTCCTGTTTGATTTTTAGTGCTTTCTCAACCGCTGCGAGGGCCTGCTCTTTTTCATTAACCCCAAGTAGCAAGCTGGCGTGTACATAATGGGTTTCGGCGTATTGCGGGTAACGTTCGCTCACAAAAGCTGATATCTCTACAGCGGATTTCTCGCTTGCTTCCCTTTGTAGCATGGCGCCTATGTGTAAAATGGTGCGCGAAATTCGCTCTTCGCTAGCCTCAAGCAGGGTCATAACCAGCTTCTTGGTGTCTTCGATTTTTCCAGTTCGGATATAAAAAACGGTGAGCATACGCGTAGCTTCAAGATTGCCTGGGTCGTTTTCCACCCAGATGCGTGCTGCTTCCAGGGCAACGGTGTCTTCTTTTGCAAAGCTGGCAATGCGGGCTGTACGCGCAGCAATCTCCGGATCGTGACTTTTCTTGGCGGCCTCGAGATAGAAGTGAGCCGCTACATCCGGCTGGCCGCGTTGTGTGGCTATTTCCCCCACCAAGATTTCGTACATCATATTTGCTTGAACAGAGCCGAAGTCCACGTCTCCAGGTTTTTCCAGTAGACGGCCATTGTTGGAATCGTGGCGTTGAGGTGTACTACTACAGGCAGTGAGCAGGCCTGTTGCCATAAGTAATAGAATGCCGACACTTGGCCTAATCTTCATCTAAACTCCGCTTTCGACTGGTAGCACTATATCGTCAATAAATTCAGTTGCTTAAATATTCTGTATCAACAGGGTTAATAGCGGCATAATGCGTCCGCCTATACTATTGGCCCATTCGACTGAATTTGGTTCCCGCCTATGGGTCAAACGGTGTGAACGTTGCCCGACATTGTTTAGCAAAAACAGGAAGTTGTTATATCCGGAGCAAGCGCTGCTACTATACCATTTTTGACAAAGGAATCAGTAAGCAAGAATTGCCCCGAGCGAAAGTATGGCTTGTTTTTACGGTGGCCTTTTAAGAAAATTACGGGTTCGCTGCTTCAGGACTCCTTGGCACTTATATGAAACTACTGGCATTCGGTATTAACCACAAGACCGCTCCCGTCGACATTCGGGAAAAGGTCGCATTTGCGCCAGAGCGCTTAGCTGAGGCCCTAAATGGGTTGGTGGCCGGCGCGCGTGTAAAAGAAGCCGCTATCTTGTCCACATGTAACCGTACAGAGCTCTATTGTTGCCTGAACGACGCGGATACCAGCGCGATCGAACACTGGTTCTCCGACTATCACCACCTGGAACTGGAAAAGCTTCGTCCCTATTTCTATGCTCATCCGGATAATGAAGCTGTACGTCATCTCCTACGAGTCGCCAGCGGTCTTGACTCACTGGTGTTGGGCGAACCGCAAATTCTGGGCCAGGTAAAAACCGCCTATCGTCAGGCAACCGAGGCGGGCACGGTTGGAAAGATTCTCAATAGACTTTGTCAGCATACGTTTAATGTAGCCAAACAAGTTCGCACAGATACCGCAATTGGCGAAAGCCCTGTTTCTGTAGCGTTTGCGGCGGTGAGTTTATCCAAACAGATTTTTAGCAATTTCGAAAAACATACGGCGATGCTCATTGGCGCAGGCGAGACAATTGAGCTGGCAGCGCGTCACCTGCATGAAAACGGTATTGGCCGTATGATCATCGCGAACCGCACTGTACAAAGAGCGCAAGCCTTGGCAGATGAATTGGGCGCTTATGCGATTCCTCTAGGCGATATTCCTAAGCATCTGGCAGAAGCCGATATTGTTATTTCTTCGACGGCCAGTCCTTTGCCAATTTTAGGTAAGGGAAGTGTCGAAAGGGCGATAAGGGCGCGTAAACATCGTCCAATTCTGATGGTTGATATTGCTGTGCCGCGGGATATTGAACCTGAGGTGGGTGAGTTGGCGGATATCTATCTCTATACCGTCGATGACCTCCAGGAAATTATTCAGGAAGGCTTGAAGAGTCGCCAGGAGGCCGCGTTCAAGGCAGAGGAAATCATAGATGGACAGGTTTCCAATTTCATGGGGTGGATGAAATCACAGGACTCGGTAAGTCTCATTCGAGAATTTCGTACCCAAATGGATATCCTCAAAGATGCGGAACTGGAAAAAGCGATTGCCGCACTGAATGGCGGCGCGAATGCAGAAGACGTTTTGCATCGTTTGGCGCATAATCTCACCAATAAACTCTCTCATAATCCTACGGCTGCGCTGCGTCGTGCCAGCCAGGATGGCGAAGTCGAATTGCTAAAAGCCATCCAGGAAATCTACAACCTCAAACATTCTGAAGAAGGTTAACTGTGAAAGCATCCATACTGGCCAAGCTGGAGCATATCTCCGAGCGGGTAGAGGAGATAAATGCCTTGCTCGCCGATCCTGGTGTTATTGGTGATCAAAATAAATTTCGAAATCTGTCGAAAGAACACGCGCAGCTAACGCCGGTTGCTGATTGTTTTCATGGTTATCAACAAACGCTAGAGGATATCGAGGCGGCGCAAATGTTGATGGATGACAGCGACGCGGACATGCGCAAGATGGGCGTGGAAGAATTCAAGCTTGCGGAAAAACGCCGTGAAGAATTATCGCTGGAATTGCAAAAACTTCTGTTACCCAAAGATCCCCATGACGACAGCAATATCTTTCTTGAAATTCGCGCAGGTACTGGTGGAGACGAGGCGGCGATATTTGCCGGTGATTTATTCCGAATGTATTCAAAATATGCCGAGATACAGCGTTGGCAAGTGGAAACCATGAGTGAGAGCCTGGGCGAACACGGTGGTTACAAGGAGGTTATCGCACGCATCATTGGAAAAGGCGCCTATTCAAAATTGAAATTCGAATCAGGGGCGCATCGCGTGCAACGTGTGCCAGAAACCGAGTCACAGGGGCGCATACATACGTCTGCATGTACGGTCGCGATTTTACCTGAAGTCGACGAAGTGGAAGCGATCAACATCAATCCTGCAGATCTAAAAGTCGACACCTATCGCGCATCAGGCGCTGGTGGGCAGCACGTTAACAAAACTGATTCGGCCATTCGGATAACCCATTTACCGACAGGCATCGTTGTTGAGTGTCAGGACGAAAGATCACAGCACAAGAATCGCGCTCGCGCTATGTCTTTGTTGCAATCAAGGCTGTTAACACAGGAACAGGAAAAACAGGCTGCGGAACAGGCTGAGTCCAGACGTTTGCAAGTCGGCAGTGGAGATCGCTCTGAGCGCATACGTACCTATAATTTTCCGCAGGGGCGTGTTACCGATCATCGTATCAATCTCACTCTGTACAAACTGGAAGCGCTAATGGAAGGCGAAATGAATATGATCGTCGAACCGTTGATTAATGAATATCAGGCGGATCAGCTGGCTGCGCTTAGCGAAGAGAAATAGAGGCGTGTTGTGCCCGAGTCTATACAACAGGCTTTAAAGCAGGCGTCGGAGAAAATGCCGAGCGACACAGCTGTTCTGGATGCTGAGTTATTGCTGTGTCATGTTCTCGATGTAAAGCGTGCTTATCTACGTACCTGGCCTGAGCGAGAGTTGAATGAGGACGAAGAGAAGTTCTTTCGCGCGCTGGTAAGCAGGCGTGCCACTGGTGAACCACTGGCTTATATTACAGGTACGCAGGAATTTTGGTCGCTAAGCCTCAAGGTGACATCGGATACCTTAATACCCCGCCCTGAAACAGAGTTGCTGGTGGAGCATTCGTTGGATTTGTTATCCAATGTCCGCAGCCCTGTCATTCTCGATTTGGGAACCGGCAGTGGAGCGATCGCGTTGGCGCTGGCGATTGAGCGCCCAGACGCAATGATTGTCGCAACGGACAAGTCTGCGGCAGCACTGGATATCGCAAAATTTAATGCGCTTAAACATCATCTGGCAAACGTTCACTTCGTGCGTGCGAGTTGGGGAGTATGTTTTGCCGATCATCAGTTTGATCTTGTCGTTAGTAATCCACCATACGTCGATAAGAATGATCCAGATCTTGCCTCTGATGTTCAAAGATATGAGCCTGGAGTTGCCCTGTTTTCGCAAGCTGCGGGTTTGCAGGATATTGATGCAATCACCACGCAGTCGAAGAATTTATTAAAGGATGAAAGTTGGTTGTTACTTGAGCACGGTTGGAAACAGGCTGAAAATGTTCGCGCCCTGTTGATGCAGAAAGGCTTGACCGACGTTCAAACTGTAAAAGACTTGGCGGGTCATGACCGAGTGAGCATGGCGAGACGATAACTAGAGCAGAATATGAAATCTTTCCCTATTTCACGCACCGTAGTTAATAAAATTCTGACTCAAGCACAACACAATATCGAAGTTGAAATATGTGGGCTGATTGGCGGTCGAGACAAACGACCTGAGACAGTCTATCCAGTGCCTAATATTGCCTGCGATCAAACGCGCTTATTTGAAATGGACCCTGCTAGACAAATAGAGGCAATGCGCGAAATGCGCGAAGCGGGCGAACAACTGCTGGCGATATATCATTCCCATCCCACTGCCCCTGCGCGACCATCACTAAAAGATATTCATGATGCGGCTTATAAAGAGGTCGTTTATTTGATAGTGTCGCTCAGTACTGAGGGTGTATTGGAAATGCGTGGTTTTTTTATCAGGGATGATGTGACAGAAGAGATTGAATTGAGCCTGGAGTAGCGGAGTAGCCTGGGATTAATGCTTGGTGGGAGGAATATCCTGGCGAGTATCTGAGGCGAAAATTTCTTCCGCATCAATTCGGTCAAATATATATTGCTGGCCGCACATTTCGCAATTGATGTCGACTAGCCCTTTTTCTTCGATAATGCTCCGCACTTCGGTAAGGCCAAGGCCGCGTAGCATGTTGCGCACGCGTTCACGGCTACACGAGCAGCGAAAGAAAACAGGCTCCGCATCCATAAGACGAATGTCTTCTTCGTGATATAAACGGTGTAAAATCTCCTGGGCTGACAACTCTACTAATTCCTTTTCTGTCATTGTCGACGCCAGCGTGGTCAGGCGATTCCAATCATCGGCATCGGGTTCGGTTTTTCCAGGCATGCGTTGTAATAACATGCCCGTCGCTTGTTCATTGTCTGTTGCCAACCACAGACGTGTATCCAGTTGCTCAGACTGGGTAAGATAATATTCCAAGGCCTCGGCGATAGTGTTACCGATTAATTCAATTATGCCCTGGTAACGTTCATTGGTGATGTTGTTCTCGATAGTGATGACAAGGTTTCCCTTGCCAAACAGTTCATGGAGTGTTCCTTGTTCCGGCATGTCCTCACTGTGTTTTGCGACGCCGCGTAGTGTGTGATCGTTGCTGGCTTCCATCACCATCAGTGAAATGGGTCCGTCGCCGGTTACCTGAAACGACAAGGTGCCTTCAAATTTCAACGTGGAGGATAGTAGCGCTGCAGCGGCCATGAATTCCGCCAAAGTTCTTTTTACGATTTCGGGATATTGATTTCGTTCAAGCACCGCGCGCCAGGTAGCATCGAGATGCACAATCTCGCCACGTACGGGGATATTTTCAAACATAAATCGTCGGATGATATCTTTTTCTTTCATAGATTGAATCTTCATAGCGTTCCCGAACCAAAGCCCAGTCTGAACGCAAACGTTGCCGTTTCTTATCCCTTTAATTTATCGCGCAGCAATTGGTTAACTTGTCCAGGATTTGCTTTGCCCTGGCTGGCCTTCATGACCTGTCCTACGAAAAAGCCGAGTACTTTTTCTTTTCCAGCGCGGAATTGCTCAACCTGGTCCATATTGTCGGCCATGATTTCGTCAATAATCTTTTCGATAAAGCCGGTGTCTGTAACCTGCTTCAGCCCCTGGCTCTCGATAATACTATCGGCATTGCCTTCACCGGCCCACATGGCTTCAAACACTTTTTTGGCAATTTTTCCGGAAATGGTGTTGTCACGTATACGTAGCAGCATCCCGCCCAGCAATTGCGGTGTAACCGGGCACTCGCTGATATCTTTTTCGTCACGATTGAGTCCGGCGATGACGTCACCCATAACCCAGTTGGCGCATAGCTTTGGATCTTCGCCACCCTCGCGTATGCATGACTCGAAGTAATCTGCCAATTCACGAGATGCCGTTAGAACGCCGGCATCGTATTCCGGAAGCCTGTATTCGTTGACGAAGCGGTCACGTTTCTGATCGGGCAGTTCTGGAAGATTTTCTTGTATCGCGTCAAGAAATGCCTGATCGACTTCAACAGGAAGTAGATCAGGATCTGGAAAGTAGCGATAGTCGTTGGCTTCCTCTTTGGAACGCATGGAACGGGTTTCGCCTTTGTCCGCATCATAGAGTCGCGTTTCCTGTACGACTTCGCCGCCGCTTTCGAGTATATGAATCTGGCGATCTACTTCGTAGTCGATAGCTTTTTCGATAAAGCGGAAAGAGTTGAGATTCTTGATTTCAGCGCGGGTACCGAATTTCTCTTCACCTTTTAACCGTACCGACACGTTGGCGTCGCAACGGAACGAGCCTTCCTGCATATTGCCATCAGAAATCCCAAGATAACGCACGATAGCGTGAATCTTTTTCATATAGGCGACGGCTTCTTTGGCTGAGCGCATGTCTGGCTCTGATACAATCTCCAGCAAAGGTGTGCCGGCGCGATTGAGGTCTATGCCTGTCATGCCTTGAAAATCTTCGTGCAAGGATTTGCCTGCGTCCTCTTCCAAATGCGCGCGAGTCACGCCTATCGTCTTGGTCGTACCGTCTTCCAGTTCGATGTCCATGGTGCCGTTTGCGACGATAGGTAATTCAAATTGGCTTATCTGGTAGCCTTTGGGTAAATCAGGATAAAAATAATTCTTTCGTGCAAACACAGAGCGTTTGGCGACTGTCGCGCCTATCGCGAGGCCAAATTTTGCGGCCATAACGACGGCTTCTTTGTTTAATACCGGCAATACACCTGGCATACCCAGGTCGATTAATGAGGCTTGCGTGTTCGGTTCCGCGCCGAACGTCGTCGCGCTACCGGAAAAAATCTTACTCTTTGTCGCAAGCTGCGCGTGAATCTCTAGACCGATGACTGTTTCCCATTCCATCTTCGAATAACCTCAATCTTATGCGTACGCAGCTGGACATTGTTTGTGCCAGTCAGTGTTCAACTGAAACTGGTGTGCGACATTGAGTAAGCGAGACTCATCGAAATAGTTTCCGATGAGCTGCATGCCCACGGGCATATTGTTCGAAAAGCCAGCAGGCACTGATATCCCGGGCAGTCCTGCAAGATTGACTGAAATCGTATAAATGTCTGAAAGATACATTTTGACCGGATCGCTAGATTTCTCGCCAATCTTGAACGCTGTTTCCGGAGCCGTTGGGCCGAGTATAAGATCGACTTCCTGAAAGGCCTTGGTGAAATCCTCGCTGATCAAGCGACGTATCTGCTGTGCTTTTAAATAATAGGCATCGTAGTATCCGGCCGACAAGGCGTAGGCGCCGATCATAATACGTCGTTTCACCTCAGCACCAAATCCTTCGCCCCGACTACGTTTGTACAGGTCTTCAAGGTCAACGGCATTCTTACAGCGATAGCCGTAGCGCACACCATCGAATCGCGACAGATTAGACGAACACTCTGCTGGGGCAACAACATAGTAGGCGGGGACCGACAATCGAGTATTCGGCAGACTAATGTCTTTAAAGCTTGCGCCCAATTTGCCTAAAACCTGACGTGCTTCCTCGATAACGGCACCAGTACCCGCATCCAGGGCGTCGTCAAAATATTCTTTGGGTAGACCAATTGTTAAGCCCTTAAGCGAGTTGTTCAAAGCCTGGGTATAGTCCGGTACATCGCGTTCCGCGCTGGTGGAATCTTTTGGATCAAAACCCGCCATAGCATTGAGAAGAATGGCGGCATCTTCGGCGCTACGAGCAAAGGGGCCTGCCTGATCGAGGCTTGAGGCAAAGGCGATCATGCCCCAGCGCGAAACGCGGCCATAGGTAGGTTTAAGACCGGTAACGCCACACATTGCAGCTGGTTGCCTGATAGAGCCACCGGTATCGGTACCTGTGCTTGCTACTGCCAGACGAGCCACAACAGCGGCCGCTGAGCCACCTGACGAACCACCTGGAATACGCTCCAGATCCCAGGGATTATGCACAGGTCCGTAAAAGCTGCTTTCGTTGGAAGAACCCATGGCGAACTCATCCATGTTGGTCTTGCCCAACATAATTGCGCCCTCGGTGTTGAACTTTTCAACAACGGTTGCGTCGTAGGGGGAGACAAAATTATCAAGCATCTTCGAAGCACAACTGGTTTTGACGCCAAGCGTACAGAAGATGTCTTTGTGGGCAATCGGAATGCCGGTCAATTGACGATGGGTTTTTGCGGCAATGCGTTCATCAGCCGCCTTTGCTTGAGCCAAAGCCTGTTCTTCAGTGACAGTGATATAGCTGTTAATGCCTGAATCGTGTTGTTTTATGCGCTTCAGATATTCCTTTGTCAGTTCAAGACTGGAGATCTTCCCGGTGGATAAATCTGAAGAGAGTTCCGCAATTGTCTTTTCTAACATGTTCTATTGGCTCCAGAACTTTGACTGTCGAATGGTTCCTGGGGAATTCGGAACGGTTTCTGCATTGTGGTTTATCGCTTTGAAATTACAATGTTTACTGGCTACAGTTTGCTATTCTGTTATTCGATGACTTTCGGAACCAGATACAAACCGTCTTCAGTGAGCGGAGCGAGCGATTGATAGTCGTCCCGATGATTCGTTTCGGTGACTTCGTCAGTACGCAAGCGTTGATGCATATCCAGGGGATGAGCCATAGGTGTAACACCCTGGGTATCGACAGAGCTCATTTGCTCGACGAGTTGCAAAATACTGGAAAGATTTTCTGACAAGGCAGGAATATCTTTCTCGTCGATAGCGATTCGGGCTAAATGGGCAATGTTTTTGACATCGTCTTTTTGTAAGGACATCGTGGTCTCCGGCGTCACTGTTTTGCTGGGGACGAACCTTATCACACGTTGATTGCTTGCCCAAAGTGTTTCACGTTGTTAGATTAGGCAACCTTTTAATTATTAACTAGATAGGATTTGGACTGACTATGTTTGGACGTCTCCGTGGCATGTTTTCCAACGATCTCTCGATCGATCTGGGCACCGCAAACACGCTAATTTATGTGCGCGGTAAAGGTATCGTGTTGGCCGAGCCTTCGGTAGTGGCCATACGCCAGGAACGTGGTCCGGGCGGCCCGAAGAGTATCGCGGCGGTCGGTCTGGAGGCTAAGCGCATGCTTGGCCGTACTCCTGGGAATATCACGGCTATACGGCCTCTGAAAGACGGTGTAATTGCCGACTTCACCGTAACCGAAAAAATGCTTCAGCACTTTATATTTAAAGTGCATGAATCGAAATTCTTCCGCCCCAGTCCGCGAGTACTGGTTTGCGTTCCCTGTGGTTCGACGCAGGTGGAAAGACGTGCGATCAAAGAATCTGCAGCAGGTGCGGGTGCACGTGAGGTTTATCTCATCGAAGAACCGATGGCTGCAGCAATAGGCGCAGGTATGCCGATCGGTGAAGCCAGTGGCTCGATGGTTGTCGACATCGGTGGTGGTACTACCGAGGTGGCGGTTATGTCACTCAATGGCATTGTGTATTCAGAATCGGTGCGTATCGGTGGTGACCGCTTCGACGAAGCGATTATCAACTACGTGCGTCGAAATTACGGCACATTGATCGGGGATGCGACAGCCGAACGTATCAAGCAGGAAATCGGTACCGCTTACCCGGCCGAAGAGGTGCGCGAGATCGAAGTTCGCGGTCGTAACCTGGCCGAAGGTGTGCCGCGCAGTTTTACCCTGAACAGCAACGAGATTCTTGAAGCCCTTCAGGAACCACTCGCCGGTATCGTTGGCGCAGTTCGTGGTGCACTGGAACAGACGCCTCCCGAGCTTGGTTCAGACGTTGCCGAACGTGGCATGGTGCTGACCGGTGGTGGTGCCTTGTTACGCGATCTGGATCGCCTATTGATGGAAGAAACCGGACTGCCGGTCATCGTCGCCGAAGATCCGCTGACCTGTGTTGCACGGGGTGGTGGACGCGCACTTGAGATGATCGACGAGCATGGTGGCGAAGTCTTCGCAGTTGAATAAGCCTTAGCGCTACTCCATTTCATAAAGTATCAGGTTTACGGAGGTAGACCATTAAACCGCTATTTGCTTACGGGCAGGCAGCAGGGCTTCGGTTCGTCTTGCTGGTGGTGTTTTCCAGCGCCCTGATGACTTTGGACCATAGACAAGGTTTCTTGAGCGATATCCGCTCAGCCATCTCCGTTATTGTATATCCGATACAAGCACTGGTTAGTCTCCCGGTCTCCGCCAGCGGATGGCTGGGAGAAAATCTTTCCTCGCGCGAAGCCCTGATGGAGGAGAATGGGGCTTTACGTTCGCAAAACATTTTCCTGAAGGCGCAACTGCAAAAATTCGTTTCGCTTGAAATAGAAAATATGCGTTTGCGTAAGCTGTTGCAGGCGTCAGAGCGAATCAATGACCGGGTGCTTGCTGCAGAATTGCTTTCTGTTGACCTCGATCCTTTTAGCCATCAAGTCGTGGTAAACAAAGGATTACGTCATGACATCTATAATGGCCAGCCGGTATTGGATGCTGAAGGGGTTTATGGCCAGGTCGTCCATGCAATGCCGCTGACCAGTCAGATCATGTTGATAACAGACCCCGCCCATGCCTTGCCCGTTCAGTTCAATCGTAATGGCATCCGAACAATCGCCGTCGGTACCGGCGCGATGGACAAACTCGAGCTGTTACATATTCCTAATAATTCCGATGTGCAGGTCGGTGATGTATTGGTGACATCGGGTTTAGGTGGTGTTTTTCCAGTGGGATACCCCGTTGCCGAAGTAATTGAGTTTGAACCTATCGTCAGTCAACCCTATGCAAAAGTATTTGCGCGCCCATTGGCTATGCTTGATCGTTCGCGGGAAGTTATGTTGGTTTGGCACCAGGAGCGCGTTGATTTAATTGCTGCTCAGAAAGCAGCGGAGGAACAGGCGCTGCAACTAGAAGAAGAGAAAAAGCGCAAAAAGGAACAGGCAAAGCGTGATGAAAAGGCCAAGCCCAAGGCTAAGCCGAAACCAGAACCTCGCCCTGAGCCTGAACCGGAAATCGATCCTGTACCGGAAGACGTGATTGAGTCAGAGATTGATGTACAACCTTAATTAAAGTGAGAACAAGGGAAGCGTTTGCGAAATGAGTGAAATTCAACGCCGTGGCGGCAGCACAATCCTGACTACCTTTGTGGTGGCCTTAGCGCTGGTGGCGCTTCCGCTACCAGATTGGGCGCGTTGGATGCGGCCGGAATGGGCGACACTGGTGCTGATCTATTGGTGTCTGGCCTTGCCGGGGCGCGTGAATGTTGGTGTTGGCTGGATGGTCGGGTTGTTTGTCGATGTCATTACCGGAAATTTGCTCGGCCAACACGCCCTGGCTTTGTCTATTGTCGCGTTTGTGACAGTGAAAGTGCACAAACAAGTTCGTGTCTATCCCTTGTGGCAACAAGCGTTGAGTGTTTTCGTACTTGTTGCGCTGGGACAATTATTGGTTGTATGGGTAAAGGGAATTATCGGACAGGCGCCAGAGGACTGGCTGTACTGGGTGCCATCGCTAACAAGTGCCTTGTTGTGGCCATGGGTTTATATCGTATTGCGGGATGCTAGACGTAAATTCCGAGTAGCAGGCTAGAATGAAATTTGGCGCGGATTCAAGAGTAAGACTCAAAGACCATTTGCGGGAAACGCAATTGTTTTCCAGTCGCGTAATTGCGGCAGTGTTTGTCGTGTCCTTGCTTGTGCTTACTCTGATCGGCCGCATGATTTACCTGCAGATACTGAGTCATGAGCATTACACTACTTTGTCGCAAAACAACCGGGTGAGTCTTGTACCGATTCCACCTACTCGCGGTTTGATCTATGACTTTAATGGTGTGGTGCTAGCGCAAAATATACCTTCGTTCACCCTGGAGATTGTTCCAGAAAAAGTTGAAGACTTTGACGAGACTATAGCGCGGCTGCGGGAAATCATGGAGATCACCGATGGTGATCTTGAGCGCTATCACAAAATACGCCGAAGAACGTCGAGATTTAAGCCAGTACCTCTACGCTTTCGTTTAACTGAGGAAGAAGTAGCACGTTTTGCGGTGAGGCGACATCAATACGAAGGTGTGGATATTCAGTCACGTCTGCTGCGGCAGTATCCTCAGGGGGCGCTGGGTGTGCATGCAATTGGCTATGTCGGCCGTATCAATGAAGCTGAAATGGATACTCTGGATCAGGCCGAATATAACGGTACGACGCATATCGGTAAGAGTGGTGTCGAAAAATCCTATGAAGAGTCTCTGCATGGCAAAGTTGGATTTAAACGTGTTGAAACCAATGCGCAGGGACGCATTATTCGTGTGCTTGAAGAACAAGCGCCCACGCCAGGAAAACACCTCTATTTAAACCTCGACGCGCAGGTGCAAATGATTGCCGAGCAAGCGCTGGGACAAAATCGAGGAGCCATCGTCGCAATCGATCCGCGCACCGGCGGTGTGATTGCCTTGGCCAGTATGCCGGCGTTTGATCCGAACCCATTTGTGAATGGAATCGACAGCGCTTCTTATGCCGCGCTTGCAAAGAACAAAGCCCAACCGTTGTTCAATCGCGCCCTGCGTGGACGTTATCCTCCCGGATCAACAATCAAACCTTTCGTCGGGCTTGCCGGTCTTGAATACGATTTGATACACGGCGGATCGCGCATTCCGTGTCCAGGTTATTACATGCTCAAGAATGACGATCGCCGATATCGCGACTGGAAAAAGGAGGGTCATGGCGAAGATGTTACTTTGCTTAGCGCCATTCGTGAGTCTTGTGATGTCTATTTCTATGACCTTGCGCTTAATTTAGGTATAGATCGCATTCATGAATACATGAAGCAATTTGGTTTTGGTGAACGAACCGGTATTGATGTCTCAGGTGAAACGCTTGGCTTGTTACCTTCGCGTGAATGGAAGCGGCGCGTAAAACGTGAACCCTGGTATCCAGGTGAGACATTGATTAGCGGTATAGGTCAGGGTTTTAATCTGGCTTCGCCACTCCAACTGGCGTCGGCAATAGGCGCCTTTGCCAACTTCGGTTTACACATGCAACCTCGCCTGGGTTATGCAACGGAAATCCCCGGTACTTTCGAGCGAGAATACGTTGAGCCTGAAATTAAGGCGATGATACCCGTTTTGAAAAAACAGAATTGGGACTACGTCGTGAAAAGTATGGAACGAGTAGTTCACAGTGCGCGTGGAACAGCGAAAAATATCAGTGACGCGCCATACCATATCGCCGGGAAAACCGGCACTGCACAGGTTTTTGGTATTAAGCAAGGCGAGGAATACGTCAAAGAGGAAATCGAGTTGCACCTGCGTGACCACGCATTATTCGTAGCCTTCGCCCCGGTTGATGATCCGAAGATAGCAGTATCGGTAATTGTAGAAAATGGTGGTGGCGGTGGCTCAACTGCGGCACCTATTGCGCGCGCTGTACTCGACGCCTACTTACTGAAGAAGACCATATGAACTATCAGCAAGGAACATCAGGCTGGAGTGATGCGCGACCGACGTCGGTAATGTCCAGTCTGCAAAACGCGCATATGGACTGGCCTTTGCTCGCCGGAATTCTGGTGCTAACCTCCGTCGGCTTGGTCATACAATATAGCGCAAGCGGTCAGAATTGGGATCTGGTAATAAAACAAATGATGATGCTAGCACTTGCCTATGTTGTGATGTTTCTCATCGCGCAGGTTCAGCCGCGTCACATCGAGCTATGGACGCCCTGGTTCTTTGGTTTCGGAATCCTATTGCTGTTGATCGTGCTTTTTTTCGGCGACACGGGAAAAGGCGCGCAGCGCTGGTTGGATTTGGGGATTTTCCGCTTTCAACCTTCTGAGATCATGAAAATTGCGGTGCCGATGATGGTCGCCTGGTATGTAGCAGAAAAAGCCTTGCCGCCAAGTATTCCCCGCCTGATTGTTGCCATTTTCATTATACTGGTACCCGTGGTGCTGATCGCAAAACAGCCTGATCTAGGTACTTCGATATTGGTCGCAAGTGCTGGCGTGTTTGCACTTTTACTTACAGGCCTAAGCATGCGGTTGATCATTGGTGCAGGCGTTTTGCTTGCGTCAGTAGCACCTGTCGTGTGGTTTTATCTGATGCGTGACTATCAGCGGCAACGCGTATTGACGTTTCTTGACCCGGAAAGTGATCCACTGGGTTCCGGTTATCACATCATTCAATCAAAAATCGCGATTGGCTCAGGCGGAATTTACGGAAAGGGCTGGCTGAACGGAACGCAGTCGCAGTTGGATTTTCTACCTGAACGAACCACAGACTTTATCTTCGCTGTATTTGCCGAGGAATTTGGCATGATAGGTGTTATCGTTCTGTTGGCGATTTATCTATTCATTATTTTCCGCGGTCTGACGATTGCATATCAAGCTCAGTCTGGTTACACACGACTGCTGGCAGGCAGTCTGATCCTGACGTTCTTTGTCTATGTGCTTGTGAATATTGGCATGGTAAGCGGTTTGATGCCGGTAGTTGGCGTACCCTTGCCGCTCATTAGCTATGGCGGTACCTCGATGGTGACGCTAATGGCAGGCATGGGAGTGTTAATGTCGATTCAAACTCACCGTAAATTGCTAACGGCCACTTAATTATTAATTGAATTTAACGTTATGAATACTCAAAAAATGCCAGTTGTTAACTGGGCTGTGGTTTTGTTGTGCCTCTGTATCATCCAATCATCTGCGTGGGCAAACGCTCAATCATTGACGCAAAACCCGAAGATAGTTTCCTTCATCGATACGATGGTAAAAAAACACAGCTTTGATCGAAAAGAGCTAGTTGGGATATTTTCGCGCGTTGAAGTATTGCCTGAAATTATCGAAAAAATTACTCGTCCTGCGGAGGCAATGCCATGGCACCGTTACCGAAAGATTTTCATGCAGGAAGAACGTATTGCCCAGGGTCGAGAGTTCTGGCAAAAAAATGAACAAGTTCTGCGTGAGGCGGAAAAGAAATACGGCGTGCCTCCCGAAATCATCATAGCCATCATCGGTGTGGAAACTCGATATGGACGACACACGGGTGGATTTCGCGTTCTGGATTCGCTAACTACCTTAGCCGTAGATTATCCGCGACGCAGTAAATTTTTTACCAAAGAGATGGAAGAGTTTTTGTTGCTGACGCGAGGCGAAGGATTTGACCCTTTGTCAGTTGAAGGCTCGTATGCTGGAGCGATAGGTAAACCGCAGTTTATGGCGAGTAGCTATCGTCGTTACGCAGTGGATTTTGACGGTGACGGTGTGCGAGATTTGCTAAATAATAGTTCAGATGCGATCGGAAGCGTGGCAAATTATCTGAATCGTCATGGATGGAAGCGCGGACAACCTGTTGTTACGAAAGCAGCGATTAAAGGCAAAGTCGGTAAGCGCTTACTCAAAAAAGGTTTCAAGCCGCAAACAACATTAGCGGAATTCAAGCGGCAGGGTATCACTAGCCGCGAACGGCTGAATCAAGACACAAAATCAGCACTGTTTCGTCTTGAGGCTGAAAAAGAAATGGAATATTGGTTAGGACTTGATAATTTTTACGCAATAACGCGTTATAATCACAGTGCTTTATACGCGATGGCGGTGTATCAGTTGGCTCAAGCGATTGCGGAGTCACGGCAAAACATCGCGGCAAAATAGTGAACCAGTCTATGTATCTACGTGTCTACCTGGTTTAGGTAAATACGATATGTATCTGTAAATCGGCAAATATTGTGATTCAAACGAAAGTTCTTTCTACATCAGTTCTGGTGTCATCGCTAGTCGTATTCAATGCGTGTTCGATGCTGGGTTTTCGTGACGGGCCACCACGTCATCCGCGTGGGTTCGATATCGCCAATATTGAAAATGCACAACCTCGCCCAGAACCATTGAGTAAATATGGTAACCCGGATAGTTATACGGTCAACGGCGTACGTTATGAAGTACTCGAAAGCGCCGCCGACTACCGCGCGACAGGCAAAGCATCGTGGTACGGGAGCAAGTTTCATGGCAAGCGCACCTCAAGCGGCGAACCTTATGATGCGTTTGCGATGACAGCTGCACACAAAACTCTGCCTATTCCCTCTTATGTTCGTGTGCGCAATCTTGAGAATGACAAAGAAATCGTCGTGAAGGTTAATGACCGAGGACCATTTCACCCGGAACGCGTCATTGATTTGTCTTATGCAGCGGCAATGAAACTCGGTGTATATGCCAAAGGCACTGCGGAAGTGGAAGTGCTTGCCATTGATCCAACTGGATCAGGCGTGTGGCCAAGTCGATCGGCTAGCAGAGAGGACTTTATCAAGCCGCTTTTTGTGCAAATTGGCGCATATTCGGCGCAAGAAAATGCTGAGCGTGTGCAGTACGAGTTAAAAAAATCAGACATACAAAGCGGCATATATGTTGCCAGTAGTTTAAATGGACATGGCAAGGTTTTTCGTGTGCGAGTTGGACCTTTTACAGATCGACAAGACGCCGATCGAGTCGCACGCGATTTATTAACTATGGGAATTCCTGAAGCAAAAATTGTGAGCGATTAAGGTTGATTGATAATGTTTGAAGTGAATAATGTACGTGTTTTCCTGAGAATGTCCGGTTGCTTTTTGTTATTGGCTTTGTGCGCTGCTAATGTCCACGCGGCTATCAATAATAATCTGAAACTGGCGGCTAAGGCATACATACTCCAGGACTTCAATAGCGGCAGAATTATCGCAGAACACAACGCCGACAAGACTGTAGAACCTGCCAGTTTGACCAAGATGATGTCGACCTACGTTGTAGAGCAGGAGCTTAAGCTTGGCAACGTCACTCTGACTGACATGGTAAAAGTGAGCAAAAAAGCCTGGAGTATGGGTGGCTCTCGCATGTTTATCGAAGTCGGTTCTACCGTAAGCGTTAAAGATTTACTTATGGGGGTGATAGTTCAATCGGGAAATGATGCCACAATTGCGTTGGCTGAGCATGTCGCCGGGACGGAAGATGCATTCGTCGCCTTGATGAATGAGTATGCACGTATGCTCGGTATGAAAGAGACAAACTTTGTGAATGCGACGGGCATGCCCCATAAAGATCATCGCACCACGGCGAAAGACCTGGCGATTTTAGTTGGTGCACTAGTTCGTGATTTTCCGGAAACCTATGAATGGTATTCGATTAAAGAGTTCACCTTTAATGGTATAAAGCAATACAACCGCAATAAGCTTTTGTGGCAGGATAAATATGTGGACGGGGTTAAGACTGGCCACACTGATTCGGCCGGATTTTGTCTCGCGGCTTCCGCCGTACGTGGCGACATGCGCTTGATATCCGTGGTGCTCGGAACCAAAAGTGAAAGTGCACGCGCCACCGAATCTCAGAAATTACTTACCTACGGATTTCGTTTTTTTGAAACATACAAGCTATATGCTGCTTCGGAGCCTCTTACCACGGCGCGGGTATGGAAAGGTCAGGCTGAGCGAATTTCTCTGGGACTGGCGGAAGATCTGTACGTGACCATTCCCCGCGGCAGTTACGACAAGTTGAAAGCAACAATGAGCATAGACGCTAAAATTATTGCCCCGGCACATAAGGGAAGGATTTATGGGCAAGTGAATATCTCACTTGATAAAGAGCCATATTTAAATCGTGAATTGACGGCACTGAGTGATGTACAGGAAGGTGGTTTGATTACCAGCATTCTTGATGAAGTGCAGTTATTATTTGAGTAAGACATGGACGTATATTTGAACGGTGCCTTCATGGCGCGCGATAAGGCCTCGGTTTCCGTTCTGGACCGGGGCTTTTTGCTGGGCGATGGTATTTATGAAGTCATTCCTGCCTATAAGGGACGACTTTTTCGACTGAACGAACATCTACAACGATTGCAAAATAATCTGGATGCCGTCGGTATGCGTAATCCACTTGATGAAAAGAAGTGGTCTGAAGTATTGAACGAGCTGGTACAGCGTAACGGGGAGGGGGATTTGTCGGTGTATCTACAAATAACCCGTGGCGTGGCTGAGCGTGATCACGCCTTTCCCATAGGTGTTGAGCCTACGATGTTTGCAATGGCGACACCGATTACACCATTGCCTGACAAGGTCTACCGAGAGGGAGTCGCCGCCGCGGTCTATGATGATGATCGCTGGCGTCATTGCGATATCAAATCCATCAGCTTGCTGGCAAATGTGTTGTTACGTCAGCGCGCATTGGAGGCCGGATTCGCTGAGGCCATACTGATTCGGGACGGATTGGTGACGGAAGGTGCTGCCAGCAATGTCTTTATCGTCAGTCAAGGCGAGGTATATACACCGGTCCAGACGCCTTTTCTATTGCCAGGCATCACTCGCGACCTGGTGGTCGAATTGTTGGAAAAAGCGGGCGTTCCTTGTCACCAGGAATCGATCACCAAAGAGCGGTTGTTTGCTGCGGACGAGGTATGGTTAAGTAGCTCGACCAAGGAGGTCGTGCCGGTGACTCGTTTGGATAATATCCTTGTTGGGAGCGGACTACCAGGCGAAGTGTGGAAAAAAGTAATTGAATTGTATAGAAATTATAAGCGCGCGCTATAGTCGCGGCGGACTTAAGCTTGCATTTAAGCCTAGTGCCCCAAAATACACCGCCTAGTCAAAAGCGGAGTCAACATGTCTGAACAAGAAACCTTGCTGGAGTTTCCCTGTGCTTTTCCCATCAAGGTCTTTGGTGAGAACAGCGAAACCTTTGAAGTCGCGGTAATCGAGATCATCAACCGCCACTGTAGTTCTCTGTCCGAAGGGGCCGTATCAAGCCGTGAGAGTAGCGGTGGGCGTTACCTGGCCCTGACGATTACTATAGAGGCCCATAGCAAGCAACAGTTGGACAATATCTACCAAGAGCTTTCCTCGCATACCCTGGTGAAAATGGCGCTGTGATGGGGAGACCATCAACAGTGCAGGTCAGGCGATTCGGGCTCGTGCCATATGAGCCGATGTTTCATTTTATGCAGTCCTGGAGTGCTGAGCGTACAACTGAAACTTCAGATGAGTTTTGGTTGGTGGAGCACCCACCGGTATATACCTTCGGACGGAATGCCAAACCAGAGCACTTGCTCAATCCAGGCGATATTCCTGTGGTGAATGTGGACCGTGGGGGACAAGTGACCTACCATGGCCCAGGCCAACTGGTGCTCTATTTGATGCTCGACGTCAGACGCGGCGGCTGGGGAGTTCGTCAATTGGTGACTTCTATGGAGTCAGCTATTGTCACATTGCTGTCAGGTTATGGTCTTCAAGCCTATGCGGACCGTCAAGCCCCCGGCGTTTATATCGACCGTAGAAAGATTGCAGCACTGGGCCTGAGGGTGAAAAGTGGCCGCAGCTACCACGGACTCAGCCTCAACTTGGATATGGATCTGGCGCCATTTCTGGGAATCAATCCCTGTGGCTATCAGGGCCTGGAGGTGATTCGGCTCGCCGATCAGGTAGAATACCAACGCGAAACGCTCGAGCGACGGCTCGTGGAGCTATTGGCTCAAGCGTTGGGCTTTGAGCATATGACGTGGCTGCCACCTCTGGAATTGGAAGATTTAACATGTCAAAAATAGAACCCGGTAAGAAAATGCGCGGCGCAGATAAAGTGGCACGCATCCCGGTAAAGATACAACCAACAACGAAACCCTTGCGCAAACCTAGCTGGATTCGTGCGAAAACCCCATTGACTGGGCGTGTAAACAAACTTAAAGACGTTTTGCGTGAACAGCGCCTGCATACCGTCTGCGAAGAGGCGTCTTGCCCAAATCTGGGTGAGTGTTTTAGTCATGGTACGGCGACTTTTATGATTATGGGTGACATATGTACCCGTCGCTGTCCGTTTTGCGATGTCGGTCATGGTCGTCCGCTACCGTTGGATGAAGATGAGCCGAAACATCTGGCTGAAACCATTAAAGCTATGGATCTCGACTATGTGGTGATTACCTCTGTCGATCGGGATGACTTGCGTGACGGCGGCGCTGCTCATTTCAAAGCGTGCATCAGCGCGGTGCGCGAATATAGTCCCAAAACCAAAATAGAAATACTGGTGCCGGATTTTCGTGGTCGTATGGATATCGCGCTCGAGATTTTGCAGGAAACACCACCGGACGTGTTTAACCACAATTTAGAAACCGTACCACGACTATATAAAAAAGCGCGTCCTGGCGCCGACTACGAATATTCGTTACAACTCATCCGCAGATTTAAGGAAATGTTTCCCGATGTCCCGTCTAAATCGGGCATTATGCTTGGTATAGGCGAGGAAGAAGAGGAAGTTAAACAGGTGCTTAGGGATTTGCGCGAGCATCAATGTGATATGTTGACCTTGGGCCAATATTTGCAACCAAGCTTGCATCACCTCGCGGTGGAACGCTACGTCACGCCGGATGAGTTTGATCAACTTGGTAAGTATGCCGAGGAAATTGGTTTCACCAGCGTCGCCAGCGGTCCGATGGTGCGATCTTCCTATCACGCTGATTTGCAGGCGGCGGGTAAAAAGATTTCCTGAGTCACAAGAGCCACACGGATCTGGTGAGCAGGGAATGCCATACAAGGAGATAACGTGTTCAGAGCTTTTGTCTTGAGTCTGCTGTCACTTTTTGCTGGAGCGCAAGCCTCCTATGCCGCCAGTCAATGTGTGCCTGTTGGCAACTGGGTAGATACAAAATCAGAAGAAGTCATAGAAGCCAAGAAAGTGCTGGGTAAAGCCGAAGGCGCGAAAGTTGTTCTGCTCGGAGAAGATCACGAAAACGCCGAGCATCATCGCTGGCAGTTAGGAATGATTTCGCAGATTTATTCACGTCGTCAAAACATTGCGCTCGGATTCGAAATGTTTCCACGTGAAGTACAGCCGATTTTAGATGACTGGGTTGCTGGAGAGATTTCCGAAGATCAGTTTCTGTCCCAAGTGAAATGGCATGAGATCTGGAACTACGATTCAGATCTTTATATGCCGATTTTTCACTTTGCACGTATGAATCGCATACCTATGTTCGCATTGAACATCCCTCGCGAAGTGGTTTCGATGATTGGTGACAAAGGCTGGGCCGAATTGAGCCCCAAGATGCGCGAAAGTATAGGCGAGCCAGCACCACCGACGTCTGAATTCAAAGAAATGATGCAGCAAGTATTTATGCAGCACATGCCTCATGGACAAGCTCAGGAAGGCGAAGCACCAGAGATTGATCAGGATAAACTGAGTAATTTTATGTACGGTCAATTGGCCTGGGACAGGGCAATGGCGGGTTCGATCAAGTCGATACTCGAGTCAGATAAATTCGATTCCGTCGTTGCGATTATGGGCGCCGGTCACATTATTCCCACCACAGCTGTTCCGTATCAGTTGAGCGCATTAAAGACAAAAGATGTTTTATCGTTTATGCCATGGGACGATACCATGCATTGCGAGGAGTTTTCCCAATCTATTGCGCATTTTGCATTTGGTGTTGATAAGAAAACAGAGCGCTTTGCCCATGGCAAGAGTTCCAAGCTTCGACGCGTAATGTTAGGTGTGTTTTTAGAGAAGTCGGAAGACGGTGTGCTGGTCTCTCGCGTAGTAGATGACAGTATTGCCCAGTCCGCCGGTATAGAAAAAGACGACATTATTGTTGAAATAGCGGGTAAGAAGGCGACTGAAGTGGAAGATGTGATTCGTGCTGTGCGCAAGATTGCACCTGGAACCTGGTTGCCACTAACCGTCAAACGCATGACGAAGAACATCGCTATGGTGGCAAAATTTCCGCCCTCGCCCAGCGACGATTAGTCTGGCTGAATCTATTTCAACAGATTCAAAGCCAGTTGTGGTCGTAGATTTGCCTGTGCCAGCATTGCAATCCCACTCTTCTTGAGTATGAGTGAACGCGTCAACTCCGCTGTTTCCTTAGCATAGTCGGCATCTTCGATGCGACTACGTGAAGCGGAAAGGTTCACATGATAGGTTTCAGAGTTGCGTATGGTGGATTCAAATTTACTTTGTAATGCACCGTAGGCGGCACGTTGAGACGACACACTCGCAATAGCGGCATCAACCATTGCCAACGCCTTATTGGAAGCGTCTACGGTGCTGACGTCTAGTTCTGCTACTTCGAGAAGCTTAGATGCCTCGGTGGAGTTAGTAATTACATCTCCCGCATTGCCCGTGACCGAAAACGATTTTTCAGAATCAAACGTAACCTGGCCTGTGACTTCCACCGTGTCTGCAACCGCGTCAGCGGTTAGCGTTTGTGTGCTGCTCGCGCCTTTAACTACAACATCACCGTCATTGGCGTTAGATGTATCGCTGAGGGTGATGTTTTCACCCCCAAAATGGGTCAGCGTAATACCAGAACCATCTTCTTTCACTGAGGCAACGACACCTGTTGTGGCAGTTTGATCGTTAAATGCTTGAGCTGCCTGATTGAGTGACTCTACACCTGTATTGTTATCGATTTCAAAGGCAACGGTTTTGGTTTCGCCATTGTCTGCAGTGATATTCAATTGATATGAACCCGCAGCACTGAACTCTAGATCAATTTCTGTCTGCGCAAAGGCTGTAACACCGGTTGACTCAGAGACAAGATTGACGTTTTGCGCAATTGTCGCGGCAGAATCACCAGCATCGTAGTTTACCGTTGCCGTGCCTTCTGAACCGGTGATGTCGACACTACCTGGAGCGGCAATTCGACTGGCAAGGTCTACCGATGAGGTATTACCTTCCAGACGATTATCGCCATACTGATCAGTCTGAAAATTCTTGGTGTTAGCGGAAATAACATTTCCTGCATTCGGGCCCACCTGAAACAGGGCGGTGTTAAAAGAGCCATCGAGCAATTTCTGCCCATTAAATTCTGTCGTCTGCGCAATACGATTAAGTTCGGAAGTTAACTGTCCGACTTCCTGTTGTAATGCATCACGATCCGAATCCGAATTGGTTGCATTAACGGATTGAACCGCCAATTCACGTACGCGCTGGAGTATACCGCTGGCTTCTTGTAAAGCACCTTCAGCAACTTGTGCCAGAGAAATACCGTCGTTGGTATTGCGTATGGCCTGGCTGGTGCCGAGTATTTGGGTCGTCATGCGTGCAACGATTGCCAGGCCGGCGGCATCATCGCGCGCACTATTGATGCGTTTACCAGAAGACAGTCGCTCAAGTGGTGTCTTAATCTTGCTTTCCGTACGGTTCAGATTCTTCTGAGCGTTGATCGAAGACACATTGGTGTTGATGTTCATGGGCATGACAAATCTCCAGCCTATACGCGGGTGTGTCCTTTTTACGGCCGGCGGCGGAAAAAGCCTCGGATTTGCGTCACATTTCCATAGTCCGAATCTACGAAAAAGTGAAAAATGTGATGCGGTTGGCGGTTCTGAGCTTAAGTCTGAATGGCGTGGATAGTGCACGTGGATAGAAGTAGATTATCGATCTGTTTTGAACTAAGAAGCATAATGATATATTTTGTGGCGTTAATTTCGTTAGGACAGCGCGTAGTGACATTCAATCAACGCAATTTGTGCGTACTTACTGTTGTATTTTGTTTGCTTTTTCTCAGTGGGTGCGGATACAAGAAAATTAAGCCATGGCACCGTAATATACTGGCGCAGGAAAAAGCACAGTTAATAGATGATAAATTGGAGGCGGAAGCCGACCAGCACATCTACTTCAGCAAAGAAGCGGCCAATGGTGGTGAAGGATTTGGCGGTGGAGGTTGCGGATGCAATTAAAAAAAGGCCTCCCCAAGATCAGCGGTGCACTTGCGGTGGCGACTGGTACTTTGCTCCATGGTGTTGGGCAGGTATTGGCTGCAGATTCAGTTGATAACAAGGCTAGTATTTCCCATCTGGAATATCTAGAAGCGGATCGTGTCGCGGTAAAAAAGACACAGTTGCTCTATGAAAAAGATTTCGACGCAGACAATCAGTTAAGCTTGAGTTTTGTTTACGACACGATGACGGGCGTTTCGCCAAATGGTCGACGAGTGGACTTCTCTAAACTGGACTCTGGTGAAATACCCGTAACGACAGCCTCTGGATTTTCATTCCAGGTGACAGGCGATACAACTGCCGACCCACGGACCTGGGTAACGGCTTTTTCTGACAGACGTTACGCGGGCTCGGGCGATTGGACGCGTAAATTCAATTCTAATCTAACAGGATCTTTCAGCGCTTCATTTTCGGACGAAAACGATTATCGTTCCTATGGTGGCGCGTTAAAGTTTGTTAACGAGTTTAATAGCAAGCTTTCGGCATTAACTTTTGGTGTTGGACGAAACAACGATCAAATTCGACCAGTGAGTAAAATACAAGAGGCAAAATCGGTTCTATGGTGCGAGGACTCGCACAATTATCAGCCAATTTGGATAGATTGTGTTCCCTCTTCTGTTCGTTACGAAGTGGGAAACAAGACATCAGTCGATGCGATGATCGGTTACTCTCAGATATGGAACAAGCGCACGATCTGGCAGCTCAATTATGGCTATACCAACTTGAGCGGTTATCTTACCGATCCCTATAAGCTAGTCAGTGTATTTGACCCCGTGTTTGGCGAATCAGCATTTATCTATGAGAAACGCCCTGAACAACGGAATATGCATCGACTGTTTTTCAAATTGGTAAAAGTTATTCGCGAAAACGTGGCGCGAATTTCGTATCGTTTCTTCTGGGATGATTGGGGAATACGTGCACATACCGTAGATTTGAAGTATCGCTATGAAATGAAGAAGTCGTTCTATCTTCGACCAAGATTTCGTTATAGCTATCAAAACAGTGCTTATTTCTTTCAAAACTATATCGACTCAAATTCATTGGAGCCGGAGTTTGTGTCTGCGGATCATCGCGTAGGCGAGCAAATAACGATTACGGCGGGTTTGAAAGTGGGTTTTGATTTGTCAGACGTCCATCGTATTTCTATTAAGAGTGATTATGTGCGTCAAATGTATCCCCAAAAAAACTTGCCTGCCATGAATACGCTGGTATTTCAATTTATATACGCCACCAAGTTTTAACAGGCGAATATCTGATGCACGAAGAATCGCTCACCCTGAAATTCAATAAACAATACTGGATTGCCAGTTTTAGTGCTATGGCTAGCCCATGTTATGTGTATATTGATCACAATGATGTGGAAAAGGTGAAAAATGCTGCGGTTGTTGTAGCCAACGAAGCGTATCGTATAGAAAGGAAGTTTAGCCGTTATCGTGATGACAATGTCATTTACCAGATCAACAATAGCCAAGGTATGCCAGTTAAAGTTGATGCTGAGACTTCGTTGTTGCTCAATTATGCTGAACAGTGTTATCAGCTCAGTGAAGGCGCTTTCGATATCACTTCAGGCGTTTTGCGTCGCGCGTGGACGTTTGATGGTAGTGACAACCTTCCCCGCAAGTCGGATGTCACGCAGCTTTTGGAAAAGGTAGGTTGGGAGAAAATTCAGTGGCAGTCTCCTCAGCTAACCTTACAAGATGGCATGGAACTAGATTTTGGTGGTATCGGTAAGGAATACGCGGTTGATCGCGCCGCAACATTATTAAAGGAAGCCGGTATCCAGTCTGCCATCGTCAACTTTGGCGGAGACCTGGTGTGTATTGGAGAAAGGCAAGCTGGATATCCTTGGGAAGTGGCCATAGAGCCAACTTCCTCGTCAGAAAAGGTCAAGTTAATAAAGATTCGTAGCAGCGCCTTGGCGACTAGTGGTACGACAAAACGCTATGTTAAAAAAAATGGGGTGCGTTATGGGCATATTATTGATCCGCGTAGTGGTTACCCCGTAGAACATGCGCCATTGTCTGTGACTGTAGAGGCGGCTACATGTTTGGAGGCCGGTATACTTGCAACGATGGCAATGTTGCACGGCGAGCACGCCGAGGCTTTTCTCAAGCTTCAGGGCGTGCGTTATTGGATGTAGACTTTACAAGGTCGAGACATCCCCTGGATCTACCCACTCATTTGTCGTACCGGTTTGATCGATGGGTGCAATTCCTCCAGTGAGAACTTCTGGATTATTTATTCCGAAATATCGATACATTGTTGCCGCCATGGCAAACGGCTCACATTGATAACTGTCGTCGGCAGGGGTTGTATAGAGTCGATTGTTGTCGGCAGAGCCTTTCAGTTTTGTCTTTCCAACTAAACGTCCGAGATTTTGAGTAGGAATACCAGTTCCAGCGGAGGGACCTGCGCCGACGATATACAAATTCTGATTGTTACCGTGATCCCATCCCAGTGAATTGTTGAGATTCGCGTTACGCCCAAAATCTCCGTGAACGAAAATCGCAATATTGTTTTTGCCCGATGCCTCTATGTGCTTAGCCGCAACTTCCAGAGCGCTGAACAGATCGCGCATGCGCGCGCTGTACTCTTGAATGGCATCATTGTGATCATCCCATCCACCGAGCCCGTCACTTCCCATGCTTAATGCTAGTGTGTCAGGATTGCTAACCAACAGGCGAATCGCGTTCTCTAGTTTACGGCTAAACTGGTTGTTATCCGGATAAACCAGTGTTGTGCCAGGATTGTCTGGGTCATCAGGTAACGCGCTAGTGCGAACTTGGGTGCTTAATTCCTCTATAAACGAAGACATCTCGCCGCGTTTCTTAAAGGCCTCGATCACCTTGGTGTACCGCTCTGTTTGGCCGGATATGGTTTGCTGCGCAAGTAGATCGAGTCGTTCATGTTCATCTGGATTGAATGCATCGTTATTTGCACGCTGATAAGGATTGCCGAGGTTTCGATCTAGCGAAAGCGGTTTAAATCTCGGATCTAGTGACAGATCACCCTGATTGAAGAACAAGGAATCACCCTCCATCGAAACAAAGGGAAAAAGCGCGTCAAGTGAAATAGCATCGTTCGCCGACAATATAGCCGCGACATTGCTTCCAATGCCTGGCCTCATATCTTCTTCTCCGACTAAACCGGTTAAATTGGAAAAAATACTGGGGCGATGCGCCTTTGAATCATCTAATACGCGATTTAATGTTCTGTATACTGAAAGGCGTCCGGCCTTCATCATGCGTTCCATTTGTCGACCGCCGGCATTTAACCAGAAGAGATTAGGTGTTACCTCGGAGCCACTCATCTCAGGCATGAGGTTGTTACTATATTTGTTTTGTGAAACGGAATTGATTTCATCCATGTTGCTCAAATTGGCGCCCAGTTCTGATGGGCCGCCATATAGAAATATATTGATGATCTGAGGTAATTTAGCTGGTTTGACAAAATCAATTTGTCCAAGAACCAGTGCTCTGGCATTCAATAGTTTCTTCTTGGAAATTCCCGCGGCGGAGGCAGGTGCTATGATGCCACCCGGGCCCATCGTCCAGCCAGCCGCGCCTAATATACCTAATGCTTTTAAAAGTGATCGTCTTTTCATATTCGTTACTCGTTCGTTGCCGTGCATGTGGCTTCGCGTTAAAGCGAAGCGTCCTCAATTTTGTTTAGAAAATATGTCTCTGGGAGACGAGACAGATAATCAAATACGATTTGAGTTTTACGAATTTCATTGCTGTCGTATTGTTTGTCAGATATGAAATCGTTTAGCGCTTTTAGCTCCTCATCTGAGGCTCGCCTGTTGGCGACGGACAGGAACAGGTAGTTAATAAAATCATCCCCGGTAAGAAATAATGCGTTTTCCAGTAATTCGGGCGCCCATCCTCGTTGACCGGTGTTCAGTTTGTCGCTAACACGCGGAAGTAACAATTGTTCACGCATTCCCTTGTGAAAAACCGCGAAGCTAAGCGAGTCAAGCGGTTGATCCTTCCAGCGTCCGAGTTTTAGTGTCATTGCAGGCTGGTTCATTTTTGCCAATGTCGGAAAGTCGGTGGATGTCGAAAGATTTGTGATGTTATTGAAGAAATCTCTATTAGCATGCCAATAGATTCGGCCACCTGTGCCAAAAAAAGCTTCCTCAAAACGTTTGGGTCTTTCGTTTTCCAGCAAATATGCTTTTGAAAATAACATCGCGATAAAAATGTGCTTAAAATGCGTTGGTTGTGAGCTCACTATAGACTGTACGATCGTGGCTCTTTTCTCTGACGTACTGGTTGGAAAGAAATGGTCAACCAGAACTGTTGTGATACGCGGGATTACCAAAGGGTGTTGCGCGATCGCCGCGTAAAATTCATCACACGTGGTTACCCACTTATTGTCCAGCACTAACTGAGGTTCGGTATTTTCATCCAGAAGATCCACCACTAATTGATAGTCCTCTGTGTCATCGGTTAAATACCAGTTTTTGCATGCCTTAGACGCCTTTGGTACGTCCTCGTCACGGTCAAATAGTCCGAGATAGATCTCAATCATTTCGCGAGTATTGTCTTCGGGTGATCGAAAACGACGCCAATTTGCCTCGGACTTCATGTGAGTAAGAATGATCTGTCTAATGTTGTCATCCCTAGCCATTGCGCGTGCAAGACCGGCATGTACCTTTTGAACATCTATATGAGATGCGGAATCAATTTCCTCAGCAGGCGAAAATAGAATAGTATTAGCAAGTGTATAAGCCATCCAGATTTCGAACTGATCACGGCTCACTGGTAGTTCATACATTGCGGCTAAGGGCTCAGCCATAGGCTTTCTGGTAGCGTTGAAGGCGTATTTTTCTTCGATTAGTTGTGCATAACTGTCCCGGCTGTCTAATCGAATATTGAGTTGCGCCACAGTCTCATTTAGAAAATCAGCATGCATGGGGCGCAGTTTCTGTACACCTTTTTTCAAGTCAAAAAACTCATGCATCGGCTCCCCTTTATACAGAGTGCCCAGCAATTTGCTCGCGACAGCATATTGGTTTTCCGGGCTAAGCCGATTGAAGTCGTTAGCGGTAAGCGGTGCCGCAGCGCCGGAAGTTACGCGGAAATTACTATTGTTCGCGTTCAACCCTTCTAATGCGTCAGTCTGACACGCGTTGATGGAAACGATGACGCCAAGTGCCGTTAATAGGCGAAGTATTTTCATTGAGGCAGCCTCTCAATTTATAAACATTGTTGGAGCGAACTACAAGGCAGAGTCTATGCCATTAGGCTATGTTTCGTCCGCGAGCATAAAAATTTTGTGAAAAAGTAGTCTTTTTTACCAGAAACATTTAGGGGTTCTTATTAAATCAATAGCTTAACTTCAATGCTGACAAGATAAAATTTCGATGCGATGTGCGACGTCAGTAGGAAATGCTTTATTTAGTCTAATTATGTCGGGTATTAGCGACTCCCTTGTTATATCCCCAATGACTGCCAAATACTATCAATCCGTGACTTCACTTCGGTATCCATAACAATGGGCGAGCCCCATTCTCGGTTTGTTTCGCCCGGCCACTTATTGGTGGCATCCATGCCCATCTTGGAGCCCAGGCCAGATACCGGCGAGGCAAAATCGAGGTAGTCAATCGGTGTATTCTCGATCATGACGGTATCGCGTGAAGGGTCCATGCGTGTCGTCATCGCCCATACGACATCTTGCCAGTCGCGAGTGTTGATATCATCGTCGACGATGATGACAAATTTTGTGTACATGAACTGGCGCAAAAATGACCAAACACCGAGCATGATACGTTTCGCGTGTCCTGCATATTGTTTTCGTATGCTGACTATCGCCATGCGATACGAGCAACCTTCCGGTGGCAGATAAAAATCGACAATTTCGGGAAATTGCTTTTGTAATATTGGTACAAATACTTCGTTCAACGCCACCCCTAAAATTGCGGGTTCATCCGGTGGTCTTCCGGTGTATGTTGAGTGATAAATCGGATTGTCTCGATGCGTGATGCGTTCTACAGTGAAAACAGGGAAGGTATCGACTTCGTTATAGTAACCCGTGTGATCTCCAAACGGTCCTTCAGGTGCGGTTTCACCTGGATAGATAAATCCTTCCAGTACAATCTCCGCACTGGCGGGGACTTGTAAATTATTTTTGTGGCAGTTCACAACTTCCGTTTTGCTGTCGCGCAACAATCCTGCAAAAGCATATTCAGACAACGTATCGGGCACCGGTGTCACCGCGGCGAGTATTGTCGCAGGGTCTGCGCCGAGCGCGACGGCAACTGGAAACGGTTCGCCTGGATGTGCCTTTTGCCAGTCACGGAAATCCAGAGCTCCACACCGGTGTGCTTGCCAGCGCATAATCAGCTTGTTTTTACCGATTACCTGTTGGCGATAAATTCCCATGTTCTGGCGTTCTTTTAGTGGTCCTTTGGTGACGACAAGCGCCCACGTAACCAAAGGTCCTGCATCGCCAGGCCAACAGGTTTGAACGGGTATCGTGGACAAATCGACATCACTGCCTTCGATGATATTTTCCTGGCATGGGGCTTTGCGCACGACTTTCGGTGACATGCTCAATACTTTTTTCAACAGTGGAAGTTTATTCCAGGCGTCTTTCATGCCTTTTGGTGGGTCGGGTTCCTTGAGATAGGCGAGTAGTTTTCCGATCTCACGTAGCGCACTGATATCTTGTGCGCCCATACCCATGGCAACGCGTTTCGGTGTGCCAAAAAGGTTGCCTAGTACCGGCCACTTATAATCAGTCGGATTCTCGAACAGAATCGCCGGGCCTCCTGCGCGCAAGGTTCGGTCGCAAATCTCTGTCATTTCAAGACGAGGACTAATGGGCTGAGAAACCCGTTTTAAATCGCCGGATTTTTCCAGTTGTTGAATAAAGTCGCGCAGATCATGATATTTCATTGTGGGTTTCCACTAGATAGCGAGGCGTCATTATAGCGTAGTGTGCGGCTGATTTGCTTGATTGGCATGCGTATCAGGATTTGGGATCGTTACGTAGTCGCAATACGTTGGTAATGCCTGTGTTGACGCCTGCGCGCATTGCAAGTGTGATGGCTTCAGTGAG